>JBAXFZ010000082.1:0-12051 GCA_037139685.1 Bacteroidota bacterium | reverse complement strand
AGGTAAAAATAGCAAAATTAATTTACAAATGAAATTTCTGAAAATAATTTACTTTTGTAAAGATGAATGAAAACCTTGATCCCACCGGCAAACTGCTGAACCCGGCTGATAAAGAGATTGAAAAGGCACTGCGCCCGGGCATATTTATCGAATTCTCGGGGCAGGAGGCCATTGTCGAGAACCTGAAGGTGTTCGTACAGGCTGCAAAACTCAGGAAAGAGGCCCTTGACCATGTTCTGCTTCATGGCCCGCCGGGCCTGGGCAAAACCACCCTGGCCCATATAATAGCCAATGAACTGAATGTGAACATGCGCGTGACCTCTGGCCCCGTGCTCGACAAACCCGGCGACCTGGCCGGCCTGCTCACCGGCCTTGAACCAAACGATGTTTTGTTCATCGATGAGATTCACAGGCTCTCCCCGGTGGTTGAAGAGTACCTCTATTCGGCCATGGAGGATTATAAAATCGACATCATGCTTGAAAGCGGTCCGAACGCCCGCAGCATCCAGATCACCTTAAACCCATTCACGCTTGTTGGGGCCACAACCCGTTCGGGACTGCTTACAGCGCCCCTGCGTTCCCGTTTCGGGATCAATTCGCGCCTCAATTATTACCAGGCGGGCACACTCGACAAGATCATAAAACGCTCGGCTGAAATCCTGGATGTGCCGATCGACAGGGAGGCTACCGCCGAAATCGCGCGCAGGAGCCGCGGAACGCCCCGCATAGCCAATATGCTGCTGCGCAGGGTTCGCGACTTTGCCCAGATCAAAGGCAACGGGAGCATCGACCTGAAGATAAGCCAGTATGCCCTTGCTGCGTTGAATGTCGACAAAAACGGCCTTGATGAGATGGATAACAAGATCCTGCTGACAATCATCGACAAGTTCAAAGGAGGCCCGGTTGGCCTTGGGACAATTGCCACTGCCGTTTCAGAAGATCCGGGCACCATCGAGGAGGTTTACGAACCATTTCTCATCCAGGAGGGCTACCTCATGCGCACACCGCGCGGGCGCGAGGCCACCGAGCAGGCATACAAACACCTTGGGAAGCTAAAAGCCGGTTCGCAGGAGCTGCTTTTTTAAATACGAATTGTAAAGTAAAAATTACCTGGCCGGTTTGCCCGTCCTTCCCGGGATAGCAGCAAGAACACCAGTACCTGCGATCCCGTAATCTTTAAATCCTGTTTTCAGAGGTGGTTAAGAGGTCAATCATTCAAAAGTCAGTTGAACTGGGGTTCGGCAACTGCGGTTTCGCACGGTGCGAACCGCTGGAAGAGTTGCGGACCTTCTATGACCGATTTGTTTCTGAAAAGCGGTTTGCCTCCATGCAATACCTTGAGCGGTATGCCGGCCAGCGGCTCGACCCCGCACTGGTGATGCCCGGCGCCAAAACCGTGATCGGCCTGGCAATGAATTATTGCCCGGCCGAACCGATCCCGGAGGATGACAATTTTATCATCGCCAAGTATGCCTACGGCCGTGACTACCACAAGCTGATGCGGGTAAAACTGGATGACCTTGCGGCTTTTATGCGAAATTCGCTGGGTGCAGTCAATACCAGGGTCTTTGTCGATTCCGGCGCATTGCTCGAAAAGGCCTGGGCCCAGCGTTGCGGGATAGGATGGCAGGGGAAAAACACCCTGGTCATCAATAAAAAGCAGGGGTCGTTTTTTTTTATCGGCATTATCCTGACCGACCTTGAAATTGAGCCCGATCCCGCCGAAACCGATCACTGCGGGGAATGCGAAAAATGCGTGAAGGCCTGCCCTTCGGGGGCGCTCGATTCTCCCTGCCAGCTCGACATTCCCCGCTGTATTTCCTACCTAACGATCGAAAGCAGGAATGCAGCCCAGGGGGAACCGGAGGGAAATCTCTCAGGCCGGATCTATGGCTGCGACATTTGCCAGGATGTATGTCCCTATAACCGGCACAGCCCCGCCCATAACACCCCTGAATTCGTGCCTTCGGATATGCTCGTAAAGATGCGGAAAAAGGATTGGATCGCCCTGGCGGAAGAGGATTTTAACCTGCTCTTTGCAGGTTCGCCGGTCATGAGGGTGGGTTATGCGGCCTTTATGAAGAATGTAATGACCTGCCAGGCCTGTGTGTTACCGGGTGGCCCCCCCGGCCGACCCCCCGGCTGACCCCCGGCTGACCTCCGCCTGACCCCCCGGCTGACCTCCGCCTGACCCCCCGGCTGACCTCCGGGTGGCACCCCCGGGCCGACCCCCCGGGCTGACCCCCGGGCTGACCCCCGGGCCGACCCCCCGGGCCGACCCCCCGGGCTGAAGCCCGGGGTTAATCGGACGAACCCCATTCGTAGGTATCCAGTTCGAACCCCGCCAGGGTGAGGATCCTGTCGACAACCGTCATGGCAAGCTCCTCAATGGTCGCGGGTTTGCTGTAAAATGAGGGGGAAGCCGGGCAGATGATGGCACCCGCTTCGGTAAGGAACTTCATGTTGCTGAGATGGACCAGGCTGAAGGGGGCTTCCCGGGGAACGAGTATCAGTTTCTTTCGCTCCTTGAGCATCACATCGGCGGCCCTGGTGATAAGGTCGGATGAGACGCCTGAAGCGATACGCCCAAGGGTTCCCATGGTGCAGGGGCAGATGATCATGGTATCATACCCGGCCGAGCCTGAGGCCATGGGGGCGAAAAAATCGCCCGGGCTGTAAAATTTCATCCCTGTCGCATCAGGGTGGCAGACCGTGCCGGGTTCCTCGTTGAGTTCATATTTCCATACTGCCGTTGCATTTTCGGAGAATACAACCCCGCAGGATTTAAGCTGTTCCTGCAGCCCCTGTATGCGTTTTAAAAGCAATTTCCCGTAAATGGATCCGCTTGCCCCCGTAATGCCTATGATGAGTTTTTGTCGGTTCATCTATTATTTATTTAAATGCAAAATGCAAAATGCAAAATGCAAAACTACCGTGACGCAGGCCTGTTCCATAACAACTCACAGCAACAAGTTATATTTTAAAATTTTCATTTTTCATTTTTCATTTTGCCCTTGATTTTTGCCCTTTGCCCTTTGCCCTTTGCCCTTTGCATTTTGCATTTTGCCCTTCTCAATACTCCCTCTCCAAAAAATACCAGCTTAACCCAACCGATAAAACGTTGTTATACTGGCCTGCTTCAAAAAATATCTGTCGCTGACCGTAAACATAACCGTCCCTGACCGACATCAAAGAATAATTGACTCTTAGCCCTGCCTTCAGGTGGTCGGTGATAAAGCAGGAGAAACCTGCAATTCCGCTCGCTGTAAATGACCGGTACGGGACATATCCGTTTGACTCCAATCCATTGACTGCAACATAACTCCCCAGCAGCACATCCGCTGCCGCGCCAAACTCGTCCTGGAAACGCTTGCCGAAGGAAAGCTGGTAAAGTACCGGGATCTCAAGATAGTGAAGCCGCGTAACATAAGTCGTTCCGGTATTTGTATTGCTGTCGGCATTCAGCCGGCTGCCCTTCTGGATATATTCCATTTCCAGCTGCAGGGAAGAACGCCTCGACAACTTGAGGCTGACAAATGCCCCGCCAAGGTAACCGAATTTATAATATCCTGCCTGGTTATCACCGTCAACCTGGCTAACCAGCCCCCCTGCCAGGACCCCTCCGTTGAACCGCTGGGCAATGCCTGCGAAGGGCAACAAAACCAAAATAAGCAACACGAACTTTTTCATCATCAAATTTTTGATAAAAGTATAAAACAACGTGATACGATTCGGGGATAATAATACACAAAATGCAAAGGGCAAAATGCAAAATGCAAAATATAAAGGGCAAAGGGCAAAATGCAAAGGGCAGAATGATTATGGATATTTCTTACCTTTACAGACGGACACGGATGAAATACCGGAGGCGATAACCTTGATGATCAATTGTTTGAGTATGGAAAACAGTGAAATTACAATTCTGTTAGTCGACGACGAAGCCGATATCCTTGAATTCCTGGGATACAACCTGGAGAAAGAGGGATACCGGGTTCTGAAGGCCAAAAACGGCGAGAAAGCCTTGAAACTTGCGCGGGAAGGGAAGCCGCAGCTGGTCATTCTCGACGTGATGATGCCGGGGATGGATGGAATGGAAACCTGTGCGAAACTCAGGCTGATCCCGGAGCTGGAGGGGACGTTGATTGCATTTTTATCGGCCAGGGGCGAGGATTACTCACAGATTGCAGGGTTTGATGCCGGGGCTGATGACTATATAACAAAGCCCATCAAACCAAAGCTGTTTGTCAGCAGGGTACAGGCGTTGCTGCGCCGGTACAAGGAGGGACCCGTGAACAGCAACATCATTGTTTTGAAGGGTTTTACAATTGATAAAGACAAATATGCCGTGATTAAGGACAACACCGAAATCACGCTGGTCCGCAAGGAGTTTGAACTGCTCCAGTTCCTGGTTTCACGCCCCGACAAGGTGGTTACGCGGGAAGAGATTTTCTCGAATGTTTGGGGTGAGAATGTCGTCGTAGGCGACCGTACCATCGATGTCCATATCCGCCGTATCCGTGAAAAACTTGGAATTGAGAGCATAAAAACCATCAAGGGAGTCGGGTATAAATTCGAAGAGGAATGAAATTTCATGAACCCAGGAACCTGGCTTTCCTGAATGCGGCGATCATCACATGCGCCTATGTCATCCTGTATATCCTGTCGGTCGGGGTCATCTTTTCAAAGGCATTTATTCATTTTTATACATTCGTGGCACTTGTCATGAGTGCTGCGGCCCTCTTCCTGATTGCCTACTTCATTTTCCGGTACACGCTTGAAAAGTTCATATACAGCAAGATCAGGCTTATCTATAAATCGATTCATCCGGTGAAGGTGGGGAAAAAGGGGAAGGTCCAGGGCCGTTCCGACAACAACCTCATCGGCCATGTCCAGGCAGAGGTGGAAAACTGGGAATCGGAAAAGCAGCAGGAGATCGAACAGCTGAAACGGCTTGAGACCTATCGCAGGGAGTTCGTCGGCAATGTATCGCACGAACTGAAAACCCCGCTGTTCAATATCCAGGGCTATGTATCAACACTGCTCGACGGCGGACTGGAGGATCAGGCCATCAACCGGGAATACCTGAAACGAACCGAGAAGAGTATTGAAAGGCTGGTGAAGATTATCGGGGACCTTGATGAGATTTCGCAGCTTGAAAGCGGGCAGATGAAGCTGAATGTCACCAGGTTCGACCTGGTTCACCTGACCCGCGATGTGGTTGAATTCCTGGAGATGAAGGCACAAAAACATGAAATACAGCTTGCCGTAAACGATCCGGAAAAACTGATCATGGTTGAAGGGGACAAGGACAAAATCCGCCAGGTTCTGACCAATATCATCGACAATTCGATCAGGTATGGGAACCAGGCAGGTGGCCGGACGAAGATAACCTTTTTCGATATGGATGAACATATCCTGACAGAGATCACCGATACCGGGATCGGGATCGACACCGGGGATCTGCCAAGGGTATTTGAACGGTTTTACCGAACCGAACGCGGACGGATAGCGACAAAAAAGGGGAAAGGACTCGGACTGGCCATTGTAAAGCATATCATCGAGGCTCACCAGCAAACGATCAACGTACGCAGCGCCATAGGCGTGGGTACTACCTTTGGTTTTACTCTGAAAAAGGCGTGATGGGGCCAACAGGGATTGATGTGGCGATTCCGGCAGGAATGGTAAACTCCGGCGATCAGGTGTTGCGCTCGGTGGTAAACAGCACCAGCTGCTCGAGCGAATTCCTGAAGGTGTTTTCGGGGAAGGTTTTCAGTATATCCAGTGATTTCTGCCGGTAGATGAGCATCTGTTCCTTAGCATAATCGATTCCCCCCCGCTCAACCACCTTGTCAATAAGCTTCGAAACCTTTGCAGCATCATCGTGATGGTTTTTTACCGTATTTATAATCCACCGTTTTTCCATGTAATCTGAATGGTTCAGCAGGTATATCAGGGGAAGGGTCATTTTCTGGTCGCGGATGTCGGTGCCGTTGGGTTTCCCTGTGGCATTGCTGCGCTGGTAATCAAACAGGTCGTCTTTGATCTGGAAGGCAATGCCCACATTTTCCCCGAATTTCCACATGGTGTCGATCTGCTCCCTGGGCACCTTCACCGAAGAGGCGCCGCAGGCACAGCATGAGGCAATGAGGGCGGCGGTTTTCTTGCGGATGATTTCAAAATAGACCGTCTCCTCGATATCGAGCTTACGTGCTTTTTCAATCTGCAGCAACTCTCCTTCGCTCATTTCACGCACAGCATTCGAGACAATTTTCAGCAGCTCAAATTCATCCTGTTCGAGGGCGAGCAGTAACCCCTTCGACAGCAGGTAATCGCCAACAAGGACTGCAATTTTATTTTTCCATAATGCGTTGAGCGAAAAAAAGCCGCGCCGCAGGTTCGAATCGTCTACCACGTCATCATGCACAAGGGTGGCCGTGTGCAGCAGTTCAATGAGTGATGCCGCCCTGAAGGTGCTTTCGCTGACAGTCCCGCAGAGACCCGCGGAGAGGAAGACGAACATCGGCCTCATCTGTTTTCCTTTGCGCTTGATGATATAACGCGTAATGGTATCGAGCAGGGGAACGGTACTCTTCATGGAAGCCCTGAATTTTCCTTCAAATGCTTCGATGTGTTCAGAGATGGGGGCCTTTATTTCGTCGAGGGATATCACCTGATTGGTCATAGAACCCGTAAAAGTAATCATTTTTAGTGTGACTAATTTAGGTTTTGCCCCCGAAAATGCGGAATTTTGCAGTCTAAATAAAGAATATGGCAGGATTTCTCTTTCATGAAGTTGTTTTCGGCCCGGTTCGCAGCAGGCGACTCGGATTATCACTCGGGATAAATTTACTGCCGCTCGATACCAAATATTGCTCCTTCAACTGCATCTACTGCGAATGTGGATGGACACCCCGGCATATGCCTGAAAAACCCGATTTTCCCTCACGAGGGGAGGTGAGCCTCTATCTCGGCCAAAAGTTGCAGCAACTGGCAAAGGAGGGGTACCTCCCCGATGCACTTACCTATGCCGGGAACGGTGAGCCCACGATGCACCCCGATTTTGCAGCCATCGTAGATGATACCATTGCCTTGCGGGATAAATATGCGCCGAAAGCAAAGGTTTCAGTGTTGTCAAATGCGAGCAGGATTCATGTCCCGGAGGTATTCCAGGCACTCCTTAAACTTGACCAGAACATTCAGAAACTGGATGCCGGTTTTGAAAAGATGTTCACCCTGATAAACAATCCCGTCGAACCGGTACCCTTTGAACCGCTGATCGGGAACCTGGTGAAATTCGGGGGAGAAGTTATTATTCAAAGCATGTTCCTCAGGGGCTCATATAAAGGCGAACAGGTTGACAATACTGCCGCGGCCGAAGTGGATGAATGGCTGCATCACCTGCTGAAGATCAAACCAAAGATGGTCATGATCTACCCGATCGCCAGGGAAACTCCCGTGCACAGCCTTGAAAAAATTCCCTTTTCCGAACTGAATGCAATTGCAGAAAAGGTGCGGAAATCAGGATTGCAAGTCCAGGTTTATGGCTGATTTTGTTTAAATATCAAACAATTTCCTGACCTTTGTCTTTATGTTATATTATCCTGCAAAAATATGGCTTGCTTTTGGTGAAGCTATTACAGGAAACGTGGAAATCGTGAACTGGCTGATGAAAAACGGCTACCCCGAGGTTGCCGCGCTGGCTCATGCGGTCAGGGGAAGTGAAGAGGCTACCGCCTGGCTGTTCATGAATAAATTTTTCCACCTGGCCGCCCTGGATGCCGCAATTGATGAGAATATCCAGGCATACCAATGGTTAAGGGCAAACAACCATCCTTTCCTGGTTGTATTTGCCGAAGCCTGCCGGGGTAAGCAGGAGGCAATAAACTGGCTGAATGAAAACAACATGGAGGCGATAATCCTTATCGCACGGAGGATTAAGTTCCTGCGCGACAATACCACCTTCGATTACCACAGGAAAAAGTTTTAACCCTTACCCGCACTTCGAATAGCCGCAGCTTTTGCACACCAGGCAACCTTCCTGGTAGATGAGCCCGTTAGGGTCGCTGCATTTGGGACAGGCATGCTCGGCAGCCTTGGTTCCATCGGGAATGAATTTCTTGAGTGCGCGTTCCACCCCGTTTTTCCAGGTGTTGATCGAGTCAACTTCGAAATGTAGTTTGGAGATTATGTTGACTACGAAAGGCAGTGGCATTCCATGACGCAAAATCCCTGAGATCAGCTTGGCATAATTCCAGTATTCCTTATTGAACGACCGGGAGAGTGCCTCAATTGTGATCTTATAACCCTGGCGGTCCTCAAACTGGAAATCGTAGCGTGATCCAACGTTGTCGGGGCGGGTTTTAATGATCCACCCTTTCTGCACCCAGGTAGGTACCCAGAAGTCTTCGGCAACGCCGGTAAAGATCTCGTAAGGCCTCCCGTTGAGAATGCCTACAACAGCGACCCATTTTTCATGGTCATTCTGAAAGCGGAGGATATCCGCCTCGAGCCTGTCGGGCCTGTGCGGTGCCTTGGTTTCGCGGAATTCGTCAACCTCGCCTTTCTCCTTTTTGTCATTCTGGTTGTTGTTGACAAGTACCCCGTCGCGTGAGCCGTCGCGGTATACCGTCATTCCCTTGCAACCGGCCTGCCAGGCTGTTTCGTAGATAGAGCTGATCATCTCCTCCTTGGTGTCGTTGGGTACGTTGACCGTAACACTGATCGAATGGTCAACCCATTTCTGTACGGCTCCCTGCATGGTTACCTTGGCGACCCAGTCGACATCGTTTGCCGTGGCTTTGAAGTACGGGGATTGCTGGATGATGGTTTTCAGCTCCTGCTCATTCATCAGCGAAACCTCTTCCACATTATAACCGTTCACGGTCAGCCAGGTTACGAAATTATGGTGAAACACATTGTATTCTTCCCAGGTATCGCCAACCTTATCGGTGAAGGTGATGGTTGCATTCTTGTCATTGGGATTCACCTTGCGGCGGCGTTTGTAACACACCGCAAACACGGGCTCCAGCCCGGAGGTGGTTTGGGTGAGGATGCTTACCGAGCCGGTAGGTGCGATGGTGAGCATGGCTACGTTGCGGCGGCCGTAACGGGCCATGTCGGCATAGACATCAGGTGCAGCCTCCTTAAGACGCTGGATAAACGGGTTGTTTTTTTCACGGTCGGTATCGTAAATGGGGAAAGGACCCCTTTCCCGGGCCATGATTACCGATGAACGGTAGGCTTCAATGGTGAGGATTTTATGAACTTCGACCGAAAAGTCAGTTGCATCGTCGGAGCCGTAACGGGTTCCGAGCGCGGCCAGCATATCGCCTTCTGCGGTGATGCCAAAACCGGTTCGCCGGCCCTGGATCGCTTTTTTCCTGATATTCAGCCACATATTCCGCTCCCGGGCCTTGATATCCTCTCCTTCGGGATCCTGGTCGATTTTAGCAAGGATGCGGTCTATCTTTTCCAGCTCCAGGTCGATGATATCGTCCATGATGCGCTGGGCCTTGTGCACATGCGAAATGAAAAGCTCCGAGTCGAAAATGGCTTCGGGAGTGAATGGCTTATCGACATAATTATAGAGGTTGATGGCGAGCAGCCGGCAACTGTCGTAGGTACACAGCGGGATTTCACCGCACGGGTTGGTAGATAAGGTACGAAAGCCCATATCTGCATAACAGTCGGGAATAGATTCGCGGATAATGGTATCCCAGAAGAGGATACCGGGTTCGGCCGATTTCCAGGCATTGTGCACGATCTTGCTCCAAAGTTCGCGCGCCTGGATCGGCTTTGTCACTGCCGGGTTGTCAGAATCAACAGGAAATCTTTGAATAAACTCGGTGTCGTTTACAACGGCACGCATGAATTCGTCGGTAAGCTTTACCGAGATGTTGGCTCCCGTAACTTTATCTGCCTGGAGTTTTGCATCGATGAAATTCCCGGCATCGGGATGTACCACTGAAATGCTTAGCATCAGGGCACCGCGCCGTCCCTCCTGGGCAACTTCACGGGTTGAATTTGAATACCTTTCCATAAATGGAACGATACCGGTCGAGGTGAGTGCGCTGTTTTTTACCTTGCTGTCCTTTGGCCTGATGTGTGACAGGTCATGACCAACACCGCCCCTGCGTTTCATGAGTTGAACCTGCTCTTCGTCGGTTTTCATGATCGCGCCATAGGAATCTGATGCCCCGTCATTCCCGATCACAAAGCAATTCGAGAGCGACCCGATCTGAAAATCATTGCCGATCCCGGCCATTGGGCTTCCCTGGGGAACAATATACCTAAAATTCCGCATGAGCTCAAACAACTCCTCCTCGCTCATCGGATTGGGATATTTCTTTTCGATGCGTGCTATCTCACGGGCAATCCGGTGATGCATGTCATCAGGGGTAAGTTCAAATAAATGTCCTTCGGAATTCTTCAGGGCATATTTGTTTGCCCAGACATTTGCGGCCAGGCTGTCCCCTTTAAAATATTCCGTTGATTTTTCAATTACCTCCGCAAAAGAATAAATTTTGCGGGCAGGTTCCTCTGATTTTTTTTCGCTCATTTCCAATTCGTCAATCGTAATTTTCGGACGGATCCTTTTTGCCAGTACTTCATTGTAATAGTCCGTTTTATGATCTTTTTCCGTATTAACCACACTGTTTTTTTCCATGCATGAACAGGATTATCTGTTATGTATTAGTTTTGTTAACTAATTGTTCTTGCGAACGTTTCAATAAATTTTCGGGAGTTATTTCGATGAGGCAATATACAACGAACTCACGGGTTCGATGAATTTAGTTATTAACATAGGGGGTGGGTAACTAGGGTAAATACCTGACTTCAAAAAACATAGACTTTGATAATTCGGCAGTTGCCCGTCAGTCCTTCATCTGCCGGGATCATCCGAAACCCAGACCAGTTTTTTTCCAAAACCAAGGCGGTTATCGGTCATTTTAATATACTCCGGTTCAATGGTCCACAAATGCAAATCCGACATGAGTCGTGCGATTGGAAAACGTTTCAGGTAGGCCGATTTTGCTCTTTTCAGATCGTCGCCACCCAGGGGTTTTAAAATACCGGCGAACTGGATCCCCCTGATCTTGCCGACAATTTTTGTTTCCAGTGCAATGGTTCCGGCCACCCTGTAATTTCCGCCATCAACCACGTCGCGAACATGCCGTGTATGTTCATCGGAGGTGACCACAAAATGGTTCAGCTCCTTAACGTAGGCATAGTAACAGGAGGCGCACCAGGGAATGTTATCCCTTGCAATGGCCAGTGTAAGTACGTGATGTTCTCCTATAAAATCGATGATGCGTTGTTCAGGACTGGCCATGGTTAGAAATCGAGACTGAGTGAAAAGTAAAAAACCGGTTTCCCGATGCGGCCATCCTCAACGCCCCAGGCAAGATCGCCCCTGAGGAAGTAACCGAACAACCTTGTTCGTGCTCCAAAACCGAATCCTTCAACAACCGGGTCTTTTTGCATCTCAACTTTAATAAAAAGAGGGTTGTTGGCTATATAACGGGTAAACAGCTGGTTTTGCGAAGACCAGGGAGAAAGACCGGTCCAGGCCGTCCCCATATCGCCGAAGGCAATAAGCTGGAAATTGTTTACCACGTCGGACCTGATCGGGCGATTAAACAGGTAACGGAAAACAGGCCAGCGTAATTCAGAATTAATGACAAAGAAGCTGTTCCCGTTTCGTATGTTCTGGCTAAAACCGCGGAGGTTCGTTGCAAGGGTCTGGAAAGCATAATTTTGGTCGGTGGCTACCGGTATGTTGTTGTTATAGCTGGGAAAGAGCCAGTTGTCGACAGCCCCCATGTAATACAGCAGTTTATTGCTGCCAAAGGAGGTGCTTGCGGCAAAACGGTTTGCCCAGATCAGCGTGCGGTGAAGTTTCTGGTAGTTGCGTATGTCCATGCCTACCCCAACCAGGTTGTTGCCGGTGGTGTTCACCAGTTGATAATATTCCCCGAACACTTTATACCGGGTTCCGTGGTAAAGGTTCAGCCCAAGTGCCCGGGTGTTGTCGTAAGTAAGTTCCCCCTT
>JBAXFZ010000081.1:0-12109 GCA_037139685.1 Bacteroidota bacterium | reverse complement strand
ACCCCTTCGGGGTTTGCCGGTTCCCTGGTACCATTTACAATCATGTCACCCCTTCAGGGTTTGGCGCTTGCCGGTAACACCATTGCTACAATCATGTCACCCCTTCGGGGCTTGACGGTTCCCGGTATCATCATGGATAACATACATGAACCAACCCCGAAGGGGTGACATGATTATAGATGAAATGGACATAAGCCCAGAAGAACCCCGAAGGGGTGACATGATTCCGGCGGTGACATTATTCCCAAACCAACGAAAATATTCTTTCTTCATCCGGTTAGGATTAAGTTACCCCTTCAGGATTAATCAATATTACCTGAATAGCGGTAAAACCAGCAAGGTAAGCGACAGCGCGATCAGGACGAAGACGGTGCCCCAGCCGATGATGTTCTGTATGGGCTTGTTTGTATATTCCCCCATGATCTTCTTGTTGTTGACCAGCAGGATCATGCAGACCAGCACCACCGGCAACAGGATCCCGTTGATGATCTGGGTCCAGAGGGTGATGGCAATAAGCGGGGCATTTGGAATGAGGATGATGATGACCCCAAGCACCATGATGCTGGTGTAGAGTACGTAAAATTCGGGTGCCTCCTCCCACTTCTTGTCGATGCCGGCTTCAAAGCCAAAGGCCTCGCATACATAGAAGGCAGTAGCCAGCGGCAGGATGGTGGCCGAAAAGATCGAAGCAATAAACAACCCGAAGGCAAATACGTTTTTCGACAGGGCTCCTGCAAGCGGTTCAAGCGCCATTGCGGCATCCTTGGCCTCGTTTATGACGATCCCCTTTGCATGAAGGGTGGAGGCGCATGCCACGATAATGAAGAAGGCCACCACGACGGTGGCGGTGCAGCCAACAATAATATCGATCAGGGTGTACTTGTATTGCTGGATCTTAAGTCCCTTTTCGATAACCGACGACTGCATGTAAAACTGCATCCAGGGGGCGATCGTAGTGCCAATGATACCCACGATGACCATGAGCGACTTCTGGTCAAAATCCATCTGCGGCCTTACGATGGATGTCCCGATCGCCTTCCAGTCGGGATGGCCCATCAATGCCGACACGACATACATAAGCAGCGAAACGCTGAATATCAGAAATATGCGTTCGGCGAATTTATAGTTTCCCTTCACTACAAGGAACCAGACCATCACGGCCACGATCGGCACCGAGATGTACTTGCTGATGGAGAAGACCTCCATGCTTCCCGCAACCCCTGCAAATTCGGTGGTCGTATTGCCGATATCGGCCAGCAGCAACCCGATAAAGATAAAAAAGGTCACCTTGACGCCGGCATTTTCACGGATCAGGTCGGCAAGCCCCTTCCCTGTAACAATCCCCATGCGTGCATTCATCTCCTGCACAATCACAAGGACGATGAAGGACGGGATGAGGGTCCAGAGCAGTTTATAGCCATAGAGGGCACCGGCCACCGAATAGGTGGTAATACCGCCGGCATCGTTATCGACGCTGCCGGTGATGATCCCGGGACCAAGTATTGCAAGGAAAAACGCGATATTGCGCCAGATTGATTTCCGTCTGATTGAAGCCGCCATGATTGTCCTTTCGTGAGTTTACCTGGTTTTACGCCTGCTTAACAGGTCTTCTACGATGTCTTCAACAACCACGACCCCCTCCATTTGCCAGCTCTTGTTGATCACGGGCACGGCCAGCAGGTTGTAGCGTGAAACAAGATCGGCCAGGGAATCTACCTTGTCATCGTCAAAAACCGTCACGGCGTGCTTGTTCATGATCTCCTTCAGGTGGCAGGAAGGGTCGGCAATGACCAGTTCTCCCAGCGATATGGATGAAAGAAACCGCTCATGTTTGTCGATCACGATGATCGAATAGATATGGGCAGGTTCGGGACGCTGCCTGCGGAGTTCCTCAAGGGTTTCATTTACCGTTAGATCCTCGTCGAAGGTGTAGTAATCGGTCGTCATAAGCGAACCAACCACTTTGCTCGGGTATTCCAGCAGTTCCCTGACCTCTTCCGACGACTCCTTCTCCATCTCATCCAGCAGCTTCTCGGCCGTATCGTCGGCCAGTCCGTCGAGCAGGTCGGCCACCTCATCGGCAGGCATCTTCTCGAGCACATCGGCCACCTTCTCAACCGGCAGGCTTTCCACGATATGGATCTGAACATGGGGTTCGAGTTCTTCAAGCACATCGGCTGCCGTCTCCTCGTCGAGGGAGGCGAACACATAGGTTCGCGAAGCCTTGTCGAGATCTTCGATGATATCGGCCAGGTCGGATGGGTGAAGGGTGTTGAGTTTGGAGGAGGATTTTGAAAGCTTGATGTTGGAATTCGAGAAATCAACCGCCGCAATGTCGTCCCAGAGGATGAACTTCCCGGGGATATCCACACTGAACGGGTCGAGCACCGTTTGGATAGGCTTGGCGATGCCGATTCGCCTGAGCAACCCGTCCATCCCAACATCAACGGCAATGGCATAGGTCCCGGCGGGTATCATAACCAGTCGTACATCATTAACCCTGACCAGTTTCCGGCCATTGATATCGACAATCTGCTTATCCTGGATATCTTCGGCCAGCCATATGCAGTTTGAAAAGTCAACGGGGGATATGTCATGAACCTCCAGGCAGGTGATCCTCAGCTTGCGTTTGAATTTCTTTATCTCGAAGGATGAAAAATCGAGCACCCTCGTATCTTTCCCGTTTTTAACCTTGATGGCCACCACCCGCGGGCGGATAGGCTCGGTCTCCTTGCCCGGCACCGGGGTCTGGTCTATAAGAAAATCCCTGATCTTTCCCAATACGGTCCCGTCGTCGGAGAGATATTTCATCCCCAGTATCTGGCTTAAATAGAAGGTAATCTGAGATGTCATGGTGGCCTCCTTCTTTTGTTACCGCTGAAGTGAAGGATGCGGGCCCATGGTTAACTATGGCCGTGACACCGTTCAGTGCAGGGGTGGATGGTTACGAATGCTTCGGTCAGGTAAATCGTCCATTGAAAATTGAAAATGAGAGGTGCAAAGATAAACAAAATGGCGAAATAGCGAAATGGTGAAATATTTTTCAGCCGGCCATCAGCCTTGCAAATAAAGGAATCCTGAAGGCAGGTCCCCTTACCAAATCAGCACGACAACATCTACCGGGGCCCGGTAAGGGAATTTAAAGTGTCATCTGGAAAATAACCTCAGGGAAACAATAATGAATTTTCCTTCAGGTACTGTTCAACCGGGCGGGGGAGCGGGTACTGCCCAAGCTCGGCAAGGGGCACTGCCATATAGGGCAGGTCAACTTTTTCGGCTGAATGAAAACGGTAAAACCGTACCTGCAGCTTCCGGTGTGAGAGCAGGTGTGTGTAAGGCGCCGAAACGCCAAGGTATTCAACCCTGTCCGATTGAAGGACCTTCCTGAATTGACCTTCATACCCGGTGCCGGGTTCTTCAACTCCGCCGGCCTCCACACAAATGGGGCCGGACTCTCCCATGCCGCCGGCCTGATCCATCTGCGGAAAGTCGTACAGGTTCCTCCAGATGTCGTTTCCCGACCGTTTGTTCAGAAATATATGATTCCCTGTGTTATCCGCGAAGGTAATGACAAGGTAGTGCAGGTACCGCAGCTTCACCGGAGGCTTTGGCACTCTTGCCGGGATCATGTCAACCAATCCCCTGTCATGGGCAACACAGGAAGAGTTAAAGATACAGCCGGTGCAGCCCGGGTTTGCAGGGGTGCACACGGTTGCGCCGAACTCCATCATGGCCTGGTTGAAATCGCCCGGCTTGTTAGGCTCGATCAACCGGGTTGCAATATCAAGGATGAGTCTCTTTGTGGCAGGCAGATCAGCAGGTTCCCCAATCCCGTTGAGCCGCGCCATGAACCTTATCACGTTCCCGTCAACCACCGGGTGGGGCAGTCCGAACACAATGGAGGCAATGGCTGCCGCCGTGTAGTCGCCCACTCCCTTTAAACTGCGCAGGGAATCATAGGTACAGGGGAATGCACCCCCGTGCTCCTCCATGATCGTGCGGGCCGCCTCGTGCATATTCCTGGCACGCGAATAGTAACCAAGCCCCTGCCACATTTTCAGGATCTGTTGCTCACCGGCGGCTGCGAATTGTTCCACGGTCGGCCATTCATGAGCGAACCGTTCATAATAGGGCAACCCCTGGGCTATGCGTGTTTGCTGCATTATGATTTCCGAAAGCCACACCAGGTATGGATCCTTGGACCTTCGCCAGGGAAGATCCCGCTTATTTTGCTGGTACCATTCAAGTAATTGCGCGGAGAAGGTCATGGTAGTGGTTGGGGAGGCAAAGGTAGCAAAATAGTGAGGTAGCGAGGTAGCGAGGTAGCGAATTGCGAAGCAAGCACGAATACCTACAATGATAATGGTAATCCCAGGAACTGGTAAACCCCGAAGGGGTGACATAATTCCAGGAGTGACATGATTGTATATGGACGAATGCCGCAAGAGGTGGAAAACCATAAACCGTAAATCGGAGAACGCAAGTCGCCGATTTTATATTTGCAGTTTTCCAATATTATTTGGCATTATTTCTTTGTCAATCAAAAAAGTCCTATATTTGCAACCCGTTTTCCGGCAATAAAAGGCATTCAGTAACAACAATATATAACACTTTAATATTAATCAAACATGACAAAAGCAGAAATTGTAGCAGAAATTGCCAATAAGACTGGCATTGAAAAAGTTGCCGTTCAGGCCACTGTTGAAGCTTTCATGGATTCCATCAAGAATTCTATGACCACAGGTCAAAACGTTTACCTTAGAGGTTTTGGGAGTTTTATCATCAAAAAAAGAGCTGAAAAGACAGGGAGAAACATTTCAAGAAACACAACGCTTATCATTCCCGCCCACAACATCCCGTCGTTCAAACCGGCCAAGACCTTTGTAAATAAAGTGAAATCACACGTAAAAGTGAAGTAATAACTTCTAAGCTGATTTATTATGCCAAGTGGTAAGAAAAGAAAGAGACATAAGATGGCAACTCACAAACGTAAAAAACGTTTGCGCAAGAACCGACACAAGAAGAAATAGCCTACCTGCTGCTGCAATTCCTTAAGTCATAACCAGGCACTGGCCTTTTGCCAGTGCTCTATTTATAATACTTGGAAAACTGTGAATAAGGAATTAATCATCAATTCGACTTCATCGGAAGTTGAAATCGCCTTACTTGAAGACAAGCTTCTCGTAGAATTAAATAAAGAGAGATCCAACAACGAATATTCTGTTGGCGACATCTATCTGGGTAAGATCAAAAAGATCATGCCCGGGTTGAATGCTGCCTTCGTGGATGTTGGTTACGAAAAGGATGCCTTTTTACATTACCTTGACCTTGGACCTCAGATCCAGACGCTTTTGAATTATATCAAAGCGGGCCAGGCGGGAAATGGCACCCCCCTTACGATCGCCGATTTCGAACTGGAACCTGATATTCAGAAGACCGGTAAAATTGCCCAGGTGCTTAAGCCCAACAGCAACATCGTTGTGCAGATCGCCAAAGAGCCTATTTCAACCAAGGGACCCCGCGTCACCTCTGAAATTGCTTTTGCCGGGCGTTACCTGGTACTGATCCCCTTTTCAGACAAGATCTCCGTTTCGCAGAAGATCAAGAGCAGCGAAGAGCGCAACCGGTTAAAGAGACTCATCACGAGTATCAAGCCAAGGAACTGCGGGATAATTATCCGCACGGTAGCCGAGAACAAACTGGTTGCCGACCTTGATTCTGACCTCAGGAGTCTCTACAAACGCTGGGAAATCATTACCCAGAAACTGGCCACAGCCAAGCCCCCGCAAAAGATCATCGGCGAGATCGACCGTACCTCAACCATCCTGCGTGATGCCCTCAACGAATCGTTTAACAACATCGTGGTGAACGACCAGGTGCTGTACGACGATATCAGGGCCTACATCCAGCGGATCGTGCCCGATAAGGTCAGCATCGTCAAGCTGCACACGGGCAAGGTACCTATTTTCGACCAGTTCGGGATCGATAAGCAGATCAAGAATTCGTTCGGCAAAATTGTCACCATCCGCAGCGGCACCTACCTGGTCATCGAACATACCGAGGCCATGCATGTTATCGACATCAACAGCGGACACCGCGTGAACCAGGATCAGAACCAGGAAACCAATGCACTGGAGGTCAATATGGAGGCGGCTACGGAAGTGGCCCGCCAGCTCAGGCTTCGCGACATGGGCGGCATCATCGTGATCGATTTCATCGACATGACCCAGGGGCTGAACCGGCGGAAGTTGTTTGAGAAACTGCGCGATGAGATGAAACGCGACCGCGCCAAACACTCCATCCTCCCCCCGAGCAAATTCGGCCTGGTACAGATCACCCGGCAACGTGTCCGTCCCGAGATGAATGTTCAGATACTCGAAAAATGCCCTGCTTGCGATGGCACTGGCCAGATCAGGCCGACCATCCTGCTGACCGATGATATTGAAAACAACCTGGGCTACCTCATCAGGGAACAGAATGAGAAACAGCTGACCCTCATGGTGCATCCCTACGTTTACGCCTTCCTTACCCACGGATTGTTCAACTTCAAATGGAAATGGTGGCGTATGTTCGGACAACGCATCAATATCAAAACCCAGAATGCCTCCCACTTCCTGGAGTACCATTTCTTTAACAAAAATGGGGACGAAATTAAAATGTAGGGATGCAGGCAATGCAAACAATGCAGGCAATGCAGGCATTCAGGCAATGCTGATGGGATTCTGGCAGGGGGTGGTTTTCAGAGGAGCTGGTAATGATTGGTTTTTTCACGGGTTTTGACAGGGTTTGTTAATGCCTGTGAAGCAGTTATTGTGGTTTTAGAAGATAAACCGGATAATAATGACGTTATGCAAAAGATTTCACTATTATTTATCACTTTGTTTTTTACCGGGAACCTGTTTGCCCAGACTGAAAAGGGTTCCTGTTTCTCAGGGCCGGCGGTGAATGCCGGTTACGCCAAGTCCTCCTACAGTTACAATAATCCTGATAACAGCGCCTTTAAAAACCAAAGCGTCAGTATAAACACAACGGCCTCCATCGGATATTTTGTGGCCAACAACCTGGCCATTGGCCCGGGGATCGTCCTGGATTACCGGTGGGGCAAAACAACACGGGATTACCTTTACAACAAGGACAACCGGGTTACCCTTGGAATCGATCCCTTTGTACGTTACTATATCGGCAGAGGAAAAAAACTGAAATTTTTCGCAGAGGCCACGGCAGGCGTGCGATTTTCAAAAGATTTTTATGAATACAACTCACCCGATGTCTATTCAGGGATTACAGTATCAAAAGAGCAGTCAAACAGCACTTCAATAAATGCCGGGATATCTGCCGGCATCACCTGGTTTGTCAACCAGGTCATCGGCATCGAGGGGAGCCTCTCCTATAATTATGACCACAGCTTCGGAAGAGCACAGTTTGAAGGGGTGGATTTTAAACAAACCGACCTCTCCCTGAATTTCGGGGTGGGATTTAAGTATTACTTTGCAAAGAAGAAAAAGGAGTAGAATGCAGGAATGCCGGATGGCAGGAATGTTTTTAAATGAAGTAGTTAGTAATTTTTAATTCGTAATTAATTGATGGATATAGTTGTCAGTGGTATCAGGCCAACCGGGAATTTGCATCTCGGTAATTATTTCGGGGCCCTGAAAAATTTTGTCAGAATGCAGGAGGAGCAGAATTGCTATTTTTTTATTGCAGATTATCATTCTCTTACCACGCACCCGATTCCCGCCGATCTTCACGGGAACGTAAAGACCGTGCTGGTTGAATTCCTGGCGTGCGGCCTCGACCCGGAGAAGGCGACCCTGTATATCCAGAGCGATCTTCCCGAGACTGCCGAGCTCTACCTTTTACTGAACATGAACGCCTACATCGGGGAACTCGAGCGTTGCACCTCGTTCAAGGAGAAGATCCGCACCCAGCCCGAAAATGTAAATGCCGGTCTGCTCACCTACCCTACCCTGATGGCTGCCGATATCATCATTCACCGGGCCAACAAGGTTCCAGTCGGCAAGGACCAGGAGCAGCACCTGGAGATGACCCGCACCTTTGCCAACCGGTTCAACCGGCTTTACAACGTGGAATACTTCCCAGAACCCCAGGCCTTTAATTTTGGCGAGAACCTCATCAAGATCCCAGGGCTCGACGGGGGTTTGAAGATGTCAAAATCGGAAAATGAATACAATTCCATCTTCCTTGCCGATCCTCCTGAAGTGATCCGGAAAAAGGTGATGAAGGCCGTTACCGACGCCGGCACCGTTGACCCTGAACAGCCCCGTTCACAGGGTGTTAAAAATCTTTTCGACCTGATGGGCTATTTCTCCTCCCCCGATACCCTTGACCATTTCGAGAATACATACAGGGCGGGTGCCATCCGGTACGGCGATATGAAAAAACAGCTGGCCGAAGACATCATCCTCTTTACGAGTCCCTTCCGCGAGAAAATGGAGGCCCTTTATGCCGACGAGCCCTACCTTCGCAAAGTAGCCCGCCTCGGAGCCGAGAAGGCCCGGGCCTCTGCCGCAAAAACCGTCCGCGAGGTTCGTGAAATCATCGGATTCAAACCCTTTTAATGATCGAAAACGCACCGCTAAAAGAAACCGCAATCCTGGTCGGTCTGGTCACACATAACCAGGACCAGGAACGGACCCAGGAATACCTCGACGAACTGGCCTTCCTGGTTGATACCGCCGGGGGACTTCCCCTTAAAAGATTTACCCAGAAGCTGGATCATCCCGATTCACGAAGCTATGTCGGAAGCGGGAAACTTAAGGAGATCCAGGCATGGATCGAGGAAAACCCGGTCGACATGGCCGTGTTCGATGATGAACTCACGCCAAGCCAGATCCGCAACATCGAAAATGTGCTGAAATGCAGGATCCTCGACCGGAACAACCTGATCCTGGATATCTTTGCCCGGCGGGCTGTTACCTCCTATGCCCGTACACAGGTGGAGCTGGCCCAGAACGAATACCTGCTGCCCCGCCTTACCCGCATGTGGACCCACCTCGAGAAACAGCGGGGGGGAATCGGCCTGCGCGGACCCGGCGAACAGGAGATCGAAACCGACCGCCGTATCCTCCGCTACCGTATCTCACTGCTTAAGGAAAAACTGGAGGAGATCGACAAGCAGATGGCCACCCAGCGCAAAAACCGGCGCGACATGGTGCGCGTGGCCCTTGTGGGCTATACCAACGTGGGCAAGTCAACCATCATGAATGTGCTCAGCAAATCGGAGATCTTTGCCGAAAACAAACTCTTTGCCACCCTCGACACCACCGTACGGAAGGTGGTGATCGAAACCCAGCCGTTCCTGCTCTCCGACACGGTCGGGTTTATAAGGAAACTGCCCCATTCACTGGTGGAATCATTCAAATCGACCCTCGACGAGGTACGCGAAGCCGATATCCTCCTCCATATTGCCGATATCAGCCACCCCGCCTTCGGGGAACAGATCAACGTCGTCAGGCAAACCCTTACCGATATCAAGGCCTCCGACAAACCCACCATCATGGTATTCAATAAAATCGACGCCTACCGCTACGTTGAAAAGGATGCCGACGACCTTGCCCCCCCGACAAAGGAAAACCTGTCGCTTGAAGAACTTGAAAAGACATGGATGGCCCAGGAGAACCTGCCCTCCCTCTTTATCTCAGCCACCTCGAAGCAAAATATCGACAACCTTCGTGAAGCGATTCACCGGGAAGTAAGGAAGATTATGCTGGCGAGGTACCCGGAGAACCAGTACTGAGGCAACGAGGTGGCGAGGTAGTGAAATAGCGAAAGGTGAATTGCGAAATAATCACGAACACCCGGAAAAATTAAAAATGGTTGTGTGTAAAGGGCTGCCGGTGTGGTTTTCCCGCTAATCCTTCATACACCTGGCAGGAAACGCATTGCTTCTTGACGAGTTGTATACGGAAACACTCCGGGTTAACAGGTTCATCCCCCTTGCCACTGCCCCTTCATTGCCGGTTGATGTCGAGGTCCAGTACATTGAACCGGCATCCTGCCCGGTTGTAAAAGCCCATGTATTGTTCAGGTAAAGAAACCCAACCTGGAAAGAATGGAATCCGCCGGCCAGCTGTGCATCCTTCAGGGCTCCCCCTGCAAGTCCGTCACCGTTGTAATAAACCAGCAGGTCATTCCATTCAGATGATGACGGAATATGCCATCCCGGCGGGCAGAGGCCCTGGGAAGCTTCGGTGCTGCTGTATCTCATGAGTTCGTCCCATTGGTAGAATATTGAATATTGACCACCGTACGGCGAATTCCGGACGTATTTTTCTGGCATGCAGTTGTCTGTCTGGGGAACCAAACCGTCAACCGCAGTTCCAAAATCCAGGTTTTCCTTCATCCAGCAACTCCCGTTTGGCAGAACAAAGGTGGAATAATGGCGGCTGTCGCGGGGATCGGTAAGGATGCCGCCGCAAGTGAAAAGTGAAGACTGGAAAGTAAAAATTTGGGTACTGGCCGAGGAGAGGCAGTTGAAAATATTTGAATAGCCGTAGGTTATCGTGTGTGTGCCGGCGCCGGCGGTTGCAGGATTGAAGATGCCTGTAGCCGAATTGACTCCCGGGCCGCTGTAGGTGCCGCCAAAGGGCAACCCTCCCCTTAGTTTGAACGGTTTTGCAGCGGTGGTGCTGATGCTGTCGAAACAGCGGATGAATGAAACATTTGGAACGGGGTGCGCCGTCATCAGGATGGAGGCCGAAGTTACAGGACTGTTGCTGACACAAGCCAGGTTTGAGGCCATCACACAGGAAACATAGTCTCCGGCAACCGGTGTATAAGTATAATTTGCATTGGTTGCGTTGCTTGCATTGCCTGCATTCACTTTCCATTGATAGGAAGGGGTTGTGCCGCCGTTTAGCAGTGTGGCGGTGAAGGTGACGGATGTTCCCGGGCAGAAGGGATTTGCCGTGGCAGTGACGGTAATCCCGGCCGGCAAAACCGGTATTGCTGTCATTGTAATGTTATTTGATATGGCCGGGCTCCCTGAAGCACAGGTTTCAGAAGAGATGAGCACACAGGAAACAACATCCCCGGAAACAGGGTTGTATGTATAATCTGCATTGGTTGCACCGGTTGCATTGATTGAATTCACCTTCCACTGCCAGGCAGGCATCGTACCCCCATGGACAGGTGAAGCCGTGAAAGTTACTGCACTTCCTGCACAAAAGATGTTTGATGATGTTGAAACTGTTACGCTCACAGGCAGGTTTGGATTAACAGTAACCGCTACGGGAGCGCTGGTTGCAGGGTTACCGATAGTACAAGCCTCCGAGGAGGTCATTTCGCAGGTAACTAGATCTCCCGCAACCGGCGAATAGGTAAACACTGCATTGTTTGCATTGTTTGCATTGTTTGCATTTACTTTCCATTGCCATGCCGGGGTCATGCCCCCGGACAACGGGTTTGCAAAAAAGGTAACCGGGTTTCCTGCACAAACCGCTGCCGCATCAGGCGATACAACAACCCCGACTGCCAGGTTCGGGTTGACCGTCATGGTTATTCCCGCACTGGTTGCCGGGTTTCCCGAAGTACAAGTCTCAGAGGAGGTAAGTTCGCAGGTAACCATATCTCCCGCAACCGGTGTATATGTGTAATTTGCATTGTTTGCACTGATTGCATTGATTGCATTCACTTTCCATTGCCATCCGGGCGTTGTGCCGCCATTGCCGGGTGTGGCGGTAAAGGTAACGGGAGCTCCCTGGCAAACGGTGGTTACCGGGGTTGATACAGACACACTCACCGGGAGATTCGGGAAGACTGTCATCGTGATCGACGCGCTGGTTGCAGTATTGCCGGTTGTACATTCCTCCGAAGAGGTCAATTCGCAAGTAACAACATCTCCTGCAACTGGCGAAAAGGTATACACTGCATTGTTTGCATTGATTGCATTGATTGCATTCACTTTCCATTGCCATCCAGGCGTAGTGCCGCCATTGCCGGGGGTGGCAGTAAAGGTAACCGGGGTTCCTGCGCAAATATTGTTTGCTGATGAACCGATGCTCACGCTGACCGCCAGTGCAGGATTAACAGTTACAACATAATCAGCAGGAGTTCCGATACAGGATCCGTTCTGTGGTGTTATGGTGTA
>JBAXFZ010000080.1:0-12111 GCA_037139685.1 Bacteroidota bacterium | reverse complement strand
TCGACGTTAACTCTTTACCTTTGCAGGTCGTAGAGGTATAAATAATTGGTGAAACGGCGAGGCGACAGGGTGCAGAAAGATTACCGCAAAGGTCGCGGGCCGGGGTCACGAACTGGGATTGAATATTGAAAGCTGATTAAAAGTTTTGGGATGGAGTCGAGAGAAAAAATGTTTGAGATTGCTTCGGAGCGTGAATTCAACCTTTTTGCATTGGATGTTTTTCGCAATCAATATGAGCAGAATGAAGTTTATCGTGATTACATTGAGGCACGAAGGATAAACATAAAAAATGTAGGCAGGGTGGAGGATATCCCTTTCCTGCCCATCGAGTTCTTTAAAACCCGGAAGGTTGTTTGCGGCAATGTGCCTCCCCAGGCTGTTTTCAGGAGCAGCGGCACCACGGGAATGGTGCGCAGCAGCCACCTTGTCACCGACCTGTCGCTATATCGCCATTCCTTCATCAGGGGGTTTCAGAGATATTACGGGAACCCTGAGCATGTCCAGTTTCTTGCCCTTTCACCCACTCCTGAACAGGCACCCGATTCATCACTCGTTTACATGATCCAGCAACTCATGGATCTGAGCAGCAGCCCCGAGAATGGTTTTTTTCTGGCCAACCACTCGGGGTTGCATGCAAGGCTCCGCCAGCAAAGGGCCAGGGGTAAAAAGGTGGTCCTGATCGGGCTGACCTATGCCCTGATGGATTTTGCTGCAAATTATCCAGGCGATTATTTCCCGCTCATTGTCATTGAAACAGGCGGGATGAAGGGAAAACGGCAGGAGGTAACCCGTGAAGAACTGCACGCTATCCTGTGCCCCGCATTTGGTGTTGAACAGATCCATTCGGAATACGGCATGACGGAGCTGCTTTCGCAAGCATGGTCGCAAGGCGACGGCCGCTTCAGTACCCCGCCCTGGATGAGGGTGCTGATCAGGGATACAAATGACCCGTTGAGCTATGTGGCCCCGGGGGAAACCGGAGGTATCAATATCATCGACCTTGCAAACCAGGATTCATGCAGCTTTATTGCAACTGAAGACCTTGGCCGGATGCACCATGACGGACAATTTGAAGTTCTCGGGAGATTCCAGGCATCAGATGCCAGGGGATGCAGCCTGATGTTATGAACCCGCAACCCAATAACCGGCTGCATGGGGTGACGCTGGAGATGGTTCTCCTGCATCTACTGAAGCTCTATCGGTGGGAAGACCTGTACAAGCTGATTAAAATCAATTGTTTTCATGAAAACCCGAGTATTAAGTCAAGCCTGACCTTTCTCCGGAAAACGCCCTGGGCACGACAAAAGGTAGAAGAGTTGTATTTGAAAAGCACGCCCCCGGGATCGCCGGGAATGCCGGTATAACCTGATTTTTATTATTGATTACTGCAAAAGTTCAGTCAGTGATTTGCAAAAAATCCAATAAAAAACATATCAATTATTTTTTCCGGGGTTAAGGTATCATTATCTTTGATACCATATAATCCAGGTCATGAAATATGATCTCCCTTGCCTGATCGCGTTTTTCCGGAGGTTGTTTTTTTGGGGTGCCATTTTTCCCCTGTTGCCCGTGATCCACTCATGTGAACCATTGGCAAGCGATTTTGATGATATCTCCGAACCAACCTATTATACTGCAGCCACAGCTACTCCCGTAGCAGATACCTTCACCGTCGTGCGCGTGATGACCTGGAATATCCGATTCGGAGCCGGCAGGATCCCCTGGTTTGGAGATGCATGCGGCAACCGGGTTCTGCTTTCGGAAGATGAGGTTTACAGTTCGCTGCACGCTGTTGTTGATAAGATCAATGCGGTGAAGCCCGACATTCTCCTGCTCCAGGAAGTTGATGTAAAATCAAAACGTTCAGGATATATCGATGAGCTGCAATGGATCCTCGACCATACCTATTTCAATTATGCGGTTTGCGGCGCACAATGGAAGGCACAATTCATCCCGAGCGACGGGCTGGGCAGGATGGATGAGGAAAATGCCATCCTCTCCCGGTGGAAGATCAGTGATGCCAGGCGGATACAGCTTTCCCTGCGTTCCGACCAGGATAAGCTGACCCGTTATTTTTACGAACGCTGCTGTATGGTCACCGCCAGGGTTGAGATTCCGCGTGTCAGCAACCTCTATGCCGTTAATATCCACGCCTCCGCCTTTGCCACCGATGATACAAAGCACAAGCATATCACCCGGTTCAAGGAAGAACTCGACAGGCTGACAAGCGAGGGGAAGTGGTTCGTCGCAGGCGGCGATATGAACACCCTGCCCCCGGGATCAACTAAAACCGATTATTGCATGGAGGACATGTGCCCGGGAGAATCGTTCCACCATTCCTACGATAACCCTGAGCATAAGGAAGGAAGCAACTATGAGCCGGAAAAACAATGGCTTGATCCCCTTTATTCTGCCTATAAGTGCGCAGTACCGACAGGTGAATACACGGTCAGCCAGTCCGGTTTTTTTTCCCATACCACGCGCGGCGATCATTTCTGGGACCGCACCCTCGATTACCTGTTTACAAACCATGAATGGGTCAGCCATTCTGTTATCACCCACCAGGATGCGATGCAGCAATCGGATCATGCACCGGTGAGTTCTCTTTTTCCCTTATCTGAATAAACTGGCACGGATGAAAAAAATCCCGCTCTGCATCTTCGGACTCTTTCTCTGCTCCGGAATCTATTCACAGGATTCACCCGCGACGAATTACTGGACCGGAGGAACCGCCTATAACGTTCCCAGGCACAGGTGGGAGCTGGGATTGTTCACAGTTTCGCGGTATGGGATTTCAAAAAATCTTGAGATCTCAGCCCATCCCATCATGGTCTTCCTGATGCCCCAGGTTAATGTGAAAATTGGCTGGGCCAGGTTTGCGGGTTTCAGGGTGGCCACGGAACACGGGATATTTTACCCTACACAATTCATGAGGATGGTGGCTGCCAGGGGGGCCGGTGGCTTGATCTCCCCGGAGTTCAAAATCCCGCAGATGATAGCCATCTCCGACAGGATACTGGTCTCCTGCAGCCCGTTTAAAAAAGCCGTGGCAACTGTCCACGGGGGAATCACCTTTTCGGTTAAATCAGCCTCGCCCGACCGGCGGACAACCATCGATCTTCCGGTTATTTATCCCAGGTTTGCCGTGTTTTATGACCAGCCTGAATTTGATGCCGGGCTCGATTTCCGGGGTCATTTTTTCCCGCGGTTCGGATGGCTGATCAACGTTGAGAATTTTTTCATCTGCGCAAAGGAGCAAAACTACTTCCTTGAAAACAAGGGGGTGCTGGTCTATACATCAAAAAAGGAGAACCTTCGGGTTGAAGCGGGTGGCAAACTATGTTTCGGCAGGTATCCTGCCGGGCCGCAATGGCATCTGCTGCCGCTGATTGACCTGGTATTCGGCATCGGGAGATGAACAGGATGAAAGCCGGGCAAGGCAAAGGCCCAGCCAGCTTCGCAGAAGGCTATTAACGCTTAAACCAAAGGTTCGGAACTAAAACTTAACGGTGAAGGAGACAAAAGGAAACCCGATAAACAGTGACTTCACGATATCCTTGTTGTTGATAAAGGCCAGGTCGACACTCAGGGTCTCGCCAAAAAAGCGCAGGCCGTATGAATACAGGGGGCTGTAAACCACCTTTGAATCCTTTGTATAGGGGATGATCCAATTTTCGGTGACAAAGGAGATTTTCCGGGCGAGCCGGGCTGTTCCGCTGAGCGTTATCATAGGGTGTTTCCCGAAACTGCCTTCGCCTGAACCTGCCTTTGAGAAGCCCCAGCCCAATCCTGCGGTTATATTATAATCGGGGTTGCCATAGGTTCCCACGGCATATACTGTGCCGAGCTGGAATTCATTTCCCAGGAGTTGTGCATAGATCATGCCGCAGCCGATCCTGAGGTTATCTGCAATTTTAAAACCGATTTTCGGGGTGAAAAAGAAGGTGGGTTTGAAATGGCCTGCCGTGATTGAAGCAACAGTTGAAATCAGCTCCAACCCGCCTCCGACCGAAAACCAGTTTGTTACCCCGATATTAAATGAGTTCAATACCAGCATCGTGTTCTGGTAATACCCCTCTCCCGGCTTCAGGGTAAAGGCTGAAGGGGCGAAGAAATACCTGCCTGGCAGCGGAGTTGGAAACCAGTATTTGCCGTGTTTCATCACCATGTATTCAACCGTCTCAACCTTTTTGATCTTACTGTACGGGATTTTTACAGCTCCCAGGTCCTGGATAAACAGGGTCAGCGTATCATGGCGGTTGTCCTTAAGCTTTCCGTAATAGGTTGATCCCTCTTTGAATTTTACAACGATGAAGGAGATGGTGTCCTTCAGGGCCGGCAGGGAGTCAATCTTATTCTGTCCGTATGTCATCAGGCAATTCAGAGTGAAAATAGCCGGGAGGATGACGATTGTCAGCTTTTTCATAACCTTATGATTGAGTGAAACACAAAGTTACTTCAAGCCACGGCTCAATGCAAACTGATTTGCCGGTATTATTGCCGGGAACTTGCAGAAAATCCAAATTTGCAGGCCTGGGATGATGGGGTTTTGCAGGAATTGACAAGTGGTTGCCCTGTGAAGCTGTTCACCGCCCGGCAGGGGTGGCAGGTATGCTGAAAAGCATTGAAAAGCGGGTCATTTCCGTATCAACACCTTCCTGGCCAATCGCCCTGTTTGGTATGTTAGTACAACAGTATATACTCCTGAAGGAAAAGACCGCAGGTCGGCCATCCCGGAGGTCAGGCCATTTCGTGTTTCAAGCTCACCTTTGAAAATCCTGATTCCATAACTGTCAAAGACCGACATCATGCAGGTTGGTTCGCCCAGGCCTGAAACAGCAACCGTTATGAGCCCGTCGCCGGGAACAGGCGATATGGTGACGACCGGCGCTGACAACCCATTGGTGCCTGTCATCAGGATGTAGATGTTGTTGGAGGTGTCCGATTTACAGCCGTTCTGTGTAACCACATCCCAATACCATCCCGAATGGATGGCAGTATAGGTTTGCCCGGTGGCCCCAATGACAGGGCTGCCGCCGAAGAACCATTGATTCCCGGCTGAGGCGTTGCTTGACAAAGTATGACCGTTTGAAGTGATGACGGGTGCGGCCGCCGGCACCGAGGCAGTTATATAGTTTGTCTTTAACAGCGTGTCGGCCCAGGAACCGTTGTTCACAATCAGCTTTACATCGTAACTCCCGGCCGTATTGTACACAACGACAGGGTTAGGCAGTGTTGACGTGGAAGGCGTTCCCCCCGTAAAGGTCCAGCTGTATGCCAGGTTGCTTCCGGTCGAAAGGTTTGTAAAGGCAACCGGGTCGCCTGTGCACACCGAGGTGGCGGAGGCGGTGAAGTTGGCGGTGCATGATGGGGCTCTCTTCAGCAAAGTTCCCTGTGATCCGCAGATGAAACCGGAGCCGTTTGCTGTAAAAATACATTCATATAGTGCAGCCTGCAGAGCGGATTGCGGAAACCCGTTCCCCCAGGTGGCACCTCCGTCGCTGCTTTCCGCGACGATTTCCGGGGTGCCGCAGACAAAAAGGTGATCCTGGCTTTCCCAGCCGAAATCGTGCCAGATATCGGTGCCGATGGTCTGGGGTGTCCAGGTAACCCCCCCGTCGTAGGTTTTCACGATCTTGCCATTGTCACCGCAGGCCATCCCCGTACTGGTGCCGAAAAAATCTATCCCGGTCAGCAGCAACCCGGGAATTGAATATACCGTTGACCATGACATGCCGTTGTTGACCGATTTCTGTATATGGCCGGAATTATCCACCAGGAAATAGGTGTTCCCCGATACATGACAGCCATGATAGGGGACACCGGCAAGCCCGGTCCCGGGGGTCCATGTTGACCCACCGTCGTTTGTAACCCATACCCCTGCATTTGTATTGGTGGAGCCGAAAAGGATCCCGTTGCTCGCATCCTTGAATACCACATCAGTAAAGTAATAAAGATCGGAAACAACTGGTAACGAGGTCCAGGTAGCCCCTCCGTCGGTCGTCTTGCCAAACCCGCTCCATCCAGCCGATGATTTTGGCCAGCCCGCAACAAAGCCTGTATTGACATCCACGAAACTTGACCCTTCAAGGCCTTCGCCCGCCCCGGTCCAAACCGGGTTCCATGTAATGCCCCCGTCGGTGGTCTTCAATACGATGCCATTGCCCTGGTAAGTAAGCGATTCCCCGGCAATATACCCGGTATTATCCTGGTTTCCCGGAAAATCGATTCCCCGGAGTATATAGTTGTATCCGACATTGTATTTTACCCAGGGAGGTCCTGCCTGGGAGTGTAGATTCGCAAACACGAAAGTGATGATCATTAAAAGGAAAAGAGCATGGTTTTTTGTTTTCATGTATGTTGGTATTTGTCGTGATTAATTGTTTTTTCCCCCTCAGGAACGAACCTGGAGATGGGCGGTTTGAACTTGCAAAAATAATATGGGAATGGTCAGGTCCGCACAACACCGGCTTACAAAATCAGTACAACCGGCTTATAAAATTAATTTACAGGTCACATATGCTGCCGAAATTGGTCATTTCCTGACCAGGAAATGCATGCGCAAGCACAACTGAACAGGAGCGTGAAGTATTATCAATTGGTCGAATTGCGGTATAAAACCAGGAAGGGGAAGTGGCAGTAAAAAAATCCTTATGCTCCTCAAAAGAAATGTTAATTTTGTTAGGTCTACGACCTGCCCTATGAATAACCTGCGTTTGATCCTGGGATTTTTACTGGTTTTCCTTGCATGGGGACAAGCCAAAGCACTTGAACCCGACCGCTATGCCGACAGTATCGAACATGTGCTCAGGAAAACGTCGGGGAAAAGACAACAGGTTGAAATCATGCTTTCCGCAACCAGGCAACTGAACGCTGCCGATCCCGACAAAGCGCTGGTATATGCAACAAGAGCCCTGGCAGCGGCATCAGGCAACGATTTTCAGGAACTCAGGCTCCAGGCCATGATTGAAGTCAGTAAAATCCAGGTCCTGAAAACCCAGTTCACGGCAGGAATGGCGATGGTACTTAAGGCGAAGGAACTTGCCAGCCGGCTCGAAAACAAGAAGGAGCTTGGCGAGGCCTGCGTGGTCATCGGGATGATCAGGATCTTCCAGGGAAATTATACCGACAGTTATGAATCCTATTTTACGGCCCTGCGGTTGTTCGAAGAGATCGGCGACCAGGAAGGGTCGATCAAAGCCATGAACGGGATCGGCAATATCTGTTACTACCAGCAGAATATCAACAAGGCCTGCATATACTATGTAAAGGCTCTTAAGATTGCCAGGGAGACCCTCGATACCATCCAGATCGCCAATGTGGTAAACAACGTAGGGCTGGTGCTTGTTGAAAGGGGTCAAACAGACAGCGCCATCGCCTGCTACCGGGAGGCCATCGCGATTCATACGCGGCTGGGGCTGAAGATCAGGCTTGCCACCAATTATATGAACCTCGGCGTTGCCTACATGAAGGAGAAAAAGTACGATGAGGTCCTCTCCAACTTCAACAAGGCGATCGCCATTTCAGCTTCAGTAAACTCCAGGTTCAACCTGGCCATGTGCAACCTGGGGCTGTCCGATTATTATGAGGAGATCAGGGATCCGGTGAACCGGGTGAAATATGCCATGCTGGCCTTGGGCGACGGACAGGTTTATAAATTGCGGGAGATTGTTTTCGAGGCAGCGGGCGTGCTGCACGACCATTACCTGGCAACAGGAAAAATCGACAGCGCTTACAAATACGCGATGATCCGGAACGCCGAAAAAGACAGCATCGACAACGAACATTCCGCAGCAAGGCTTTCCCTGCTGGAGATGGAACACACCTACGATAAAAAGCTGAAGGAGGATTCCCTGCGGCAGCAGCGAAAGGACTTCATCACCATCATCATGGTCATTCTTGCCGTGTCGGGGATGATCACCATCTCCCTCTTCCTCTCCCGGCAGATCGTAAAAACCAAGAATATCCGCCTGGAAAAACAGCGCCTTTCCGACGAGGTGGACTATAAGAACAAGGAGCTGGCCATCAATGTCATGAATCTCCTGAAAAAAAATGAATTCCTGGTTGAACACACAAACCGCCTGATCGAGATCCAGCAGAAAGCGGCAGAACCTGATATTAAATCGGATATCCTGCAGCTTATCAAAGGGTTACAAAGGGGTTCGGGAGATGAGATCTGGGATGAATTTGAAGTAAGGTTCAAACAGGTTCATAGCGGGTTTTATGACCGGCTTCTCGTGAAATTCCCGGAATTGAGTTCCAATGAACTGAAATTGTGTGCCTTGCTTAAGTTAAACCTCTCCACCAAGGAGATTTGTGAGCTCACGGGTCAGCGACCCGCCTCCCTGGATGTAGCCCGTTCACGCCTGAGAAAAAAGCTTGGAATCGTAAGTTCCCAAACCAACCTGGTCTCCTTTCTCTCCCAGATTTAATTTTCACTCTTTTCTTAATTGACAGGTTGTCAGATTTTTGACAATCGTGTTAGAATTTGTTAAGACCTGTTTGGGCCTCGCTTAAGATTTTGTTAAGCCTGTTTTATATTGGATAGGGCCGGTGCCCGTATATATTTGCATCGATATTTTTCCTGATAGGAATGTCAATTTAAAACGGAACAATCTACCTATGAAAAAAAACGAACCAAAGCAAGACATCACAGATGCACCGCCTGATAAGACTTTGGACATAGTCAAGAAAGAGTTAAAGAAGAAAAAGGTGCAGATTGACATTTTGAAGAAAATTATTGAAAACAACCAACATTAACCAAAAAAACCAACCATGAAAAAGTGTTTTACCAGTTTGTTTGTTTTACTGGCTGTCAGTCTGACCACGTTCGGCCAGGTCAGCGGCGTCAAGACTATTCCCGGCGACTATGCCAGCGTAGCCTCTGCCATCACTGCGCTGAACTCTTCCGGCGTAGGATCAGGCGGTGTCACCTTTAATGTGGCAGCAGGCTATACCGAGACATTCGCCACCCTGAATACCGGCCTGATCACGGCGACAGGAACATCTGCAAACCCGATTGTCTTTAAAAAGAACGGTTCCGGGGCCAATCCTGTGATTACATCCGCCACCGGAACAGCCTCCCCGGTTGAGTGGATTATCTGCCTGCAGGGAACCGACTACATCACATTCGACGGAATCGACGTGACCGACCCCTCGGCAACAGTGGAATGGGGTTACGCCATTTTCAAAGCTTCGGCTACCGATGGCGCTCAGTTTGTGACCATTAAGAACTGCAATATCACAATGAGCAAAACCAATACCGCGACGATCGGGATTTATGCCAACAACGTGAATCCATCATCGCCTGTGGCACAGCTTACAGTTACCGCGCTCAGCGGGGCCAACTCCAATATCAAGATCTACGGCAACACCATCCAGAACTGTTACAACGGGATCTGGATCGCTGGTTATGCGGATGCGACAAGTCCTTATGTTTATTATGACCAGAACAACGAAATCGGCAAGGATGGCGCCAATACCATCTCCAATTTCGGCGGCAGTACCGTTGCCAACAACGGGATTTATACCATTTACCAGAATAACCAGAAGGTCGCCAACAATGTCATCAACGGACCTTCGGCCGGTTCGGGCACCTGTGCCGGCATCCAGATGGCCACCTCCAACAATGCCAACATCGACTATTACAACAACACGGTTTCCATTGCCTATTCCGGAACCGGCGCCTTTTACGGCATCTGGGATGCCCATGGAAATACCTATACCACGGCAACCGTGATGAATGCATACAACAATACGGTTACCAACTGCACCTATCCGACCGCGGTTTCAGGGACCTGTTACTACATGTATTTCAACGGCGGAGGCCAGAGTTGCAATGTTTACAACAATATCGTCACCGCCAACACCTATGGTTCCTCTTCAACCACTTCGACAGGGACCTTAGAAGGGATTTATTTTAACGGATGCCAGAACACCACAGGTATCGTTTCATACCACAACAACCAGGTTACTAACATAACCCGCGTACAATCAGCGCTTGGAGCAGGAACCACCTACTACCTCTATATCAACGGCGGTGGGAACCAATCGGACTTTTACAACAACACGGTTGACAACAACACAGTCGCGTCAAGCGGCACCTGTTATGCCATGTATGTTTTGAACAATCCCACCGGACCCAAGAATATTTATGGCAATACCCTCACCAATATTTTAAATGCCTATGGTTCTATTTATGGTATCTATACCGGGAATGCCTATACCACGACCCTGTATAAAAACAAGATCCAGAATTTTAATGCAGCAGGAACGGGCAGCGGCGTATACGGCCTTTACATGTCGAGTGTCAGTACAGGCGACATGATCTGTTACAACAACTTTGTCGGCTACCTGAAGAGCACGACGGTTTCCTCCACCGGGGCCATATACGGGATCTACGGAGGAGCCTCTGGCTCAACGAATTTGTATGTCTACAATAACACGGTGTATCTGAATGCATCCTCCACCGGGGTCAATTTCGGCACGGCCGGCCTCTATGTGAGTACCAGCCCCTATAATTTTGAACTCAGGAACAATATCGTTGTCAACACTTCGGTAGCCTCCGGCACCGGATTTACCTCGGCCTTCAGGTTCGGGACCACCGCCCTTAATACCTACGCGACAACCTCCAACAACAACGATTTCTACGCCGGCACGCCGGGGCCGGTCAATGTGGTCTACTTCGACGGCACCAACAGCGATCAGACCCTTGCTGCTTTCAAAACCAGGGTTGCCCCCCGCGAATCGCAAACCGTTACCGAGATTCCTCCATTCATCAGCATAACCCCCGGTAATATGAACCTGCACATCAATGCAGCCACTGCAACCCAGGTTGAAAGTTCCGGGCTGGTGGTGTCAACTCCGAATATCAATACCGACTTTGACAACGACCCCCGCTATCCCAATGCAGGTTTCCCGGTAAACCTCGCCTATCCGCCGACAGCCCCCGATATGGGCGCCGATGAGTTCGGGGGCATTCCGCTTGACCTCACCGGTCCTGCCATCAGCTATTCTCCTTTGCTGAATACCTCTGTGCTGACCAGCCGCACCCTGGTAGCAACCATCACCGACCTGCATGGCGTGCCGACCTCCGGTGCCGGGCTCCCAAGGCTTGCATGGAAGAAGTTCTACAACGGAACCTGGACTTATGTAACAGGTACCTCACTTGGCGCAAACCAGTTTAGTTTCAGTTTCGGTGCAGGGGTCGTCCTCAACGATTCTGTTTATTATTATGTACTCGCCCAGGATGGCTGGACGACGCCAAATGTAGGGACAAACCCTTCTGTAGGTGCTTCCGGATTTACGACCAGCCCCCCTGCCGCGGCGACTGCCCCGGCAACCCCTTTCAAATACAAGATCATCCCGGGAATCTGCGGCTCCTTCAATGTGGGCGTCGGCCAGACCTATGCAACCCTGACAGCAGCCATCGCCGATGTTGCAGCAAAGGATCTGACCTGCCCGGTTACCCTAGTATTGACAGATAATACCTATCCATCTGAAATAATACCGATCATTATACCGCAGCTCCCGGGAGCAAGTGCTGCCAACACCCTGACAATAAAACCTGCACCCGGGGTTACTCCTTCCTTTACAGCCACATATACAGGTGCATCTCCGAACTACTGGAGCATGATCTCGCTGAACGGGGCCCAGTGGGTCATCTTCGATGGTTCAAACAGCGGAGGGTCCGACCGCAGCATGACCTTCAAGAATATGGGACCTTCAGGCTACAATGCACCCATAGGGTTATATAACAACGGGACCATCGGCGCATCCAACATTACTGTCAAAAACTGCGTGCTCCAGGCAAACAAGGACCCCCTCTACAATTCCCAGGGATTTGCCATGTATAACATCACCGGCAATGCAGGTTTCCGCAATATCATCCTGAACAACAATTCAATCAACAGCGCAAAATTCGGAGTTGACATCATGGGGATCGCCACCGGAAAAGCCACCAATATCCAGGTGACCAACAACACCATCGGCTCGAACACCGATGCCAATGCAATCATGCAATTTGGTATTCAGATCACCAACGCCGACAGTGTCCTGATCGAGGGCAACGAGATCATCGGCGCCGTTAACGGGAACCTGACAAATGCCCAG
>JBAXFZ010000079.1:0-12290 GCA_037139685.1 Bacteroidota bacterium | reverse complement strand
CTTATCAATCAATAATTTCAAAGAACATTTAATAATTTTAACCGGACACTAGTGATCGTTTATTATTAATAGATTAGCTGGAGCTAGGAAGAATTACATAATTTTACGATCGTTCATAGTATTGCAAATAGTAAAAGTAGTAAAATTGTAACAATGATAGCATAAGTGTTAACCGAACCCGTCAGGTGTTAATGATTTTTGGCCTTTTTGCTGAAGCAATGCAATTCCTCGATTGGTTCATCGGACTACACCAGCAGGATATAGGAAAAACAATCGGCCCATTTGTACTGGCATTACTAAAGATTTCTGCGTTAATGGTGACATTTAATAAGGAATCGTCTAAACCATTGGATGTGTTTGTAAGGAATGTTCCATTTCATAAATAAAATCAAACACTTTCGCAAAATCTACGATGAACTGGCGTTAATTACCATATATGGGATAGGCAGTTCGTTCAGGGTGAGTTGTTGCAACTGTTGCCGGAAATGATTGCCAACATTAATGCAACAGGTATCTTGGATGAAAACCGATCTGTAAAGAGTACATCTGTTTATCCAAATCCATCCAACGGGATTGTGCATGTAACCAACGACGGTCAAAAAACCGGAAGCGTCAAACTATTCAATTTACAGGGAGTCCTGATCCAGGAGTTTTTCGCAAACGATTTTTCAGTTGCAAATCTTACAGCCGGAATTTATTTTATCATAATTCAAACGGATAGATCAACGTTCACCCATAAATTTGTCAAACTATAATGCATTTCCGGGTGGGACCTGATATGTCCATAGAAACGGCAAATCGTTAATCAGCCGTCAGATTCATTATAACACAGGCAAATCCATAATGCAAAGCATTGAGAGTTGCACATTACAAAATGCCTTGTTATACGTGCAGTTTAGTTCAGTTTTGCAACCTTCCTGGTAAGAATTTCATCAAGGGCTGTTATCCTGACCAGGTAGAGCCCCGAGGGCAGGCCGGACAGGTCTATTTCTTCGATCTTTTGAGTGACGGCTTTTTCAATTAACGTTCTTCCCTGTTGATCGAAGAGTGTGATTTCGGTAATATCGTCCCTGCCAAATTCAAAAAACAGGCTTCCCTCCGTCGGGTTCGGGTAGATGTTAAGGTCCCGTTTCGCACGATTTACCGTGATTGTAAAACCACACCCGGCATGATTGCCTGATTTATCGGCTATTTGCCAGGTTACCGTTGCCGATCCCGGGGGGATGACCTGGCCATCCAGGGTTCCGGAATGGCTGAGATCATTCATGACGCTTTCAACGGCGCAGTTATCCGTACCGGAAACCGGGTCGAATTCATGTCCCGCAACGACATATGAATCCTTTCCCTGCTCAAGGTCTAATGTTTTGCTTCCGGGACAGACGATGACCGGTGCGATAGTATCGGCAACTTCAACGTTAAATCCTACGCTGGTGCGGTTATTGGAATGATCCGCAGCCGTTAAAGTGACAGCATTATAAGCGCCCGAGATAAGCGTTCCGGGGGGAGGATCCTGTGTGATTCCGGGGGATGTGTCGCAATTATCTGCAGCGATCAGGCTTTGAGCGTAATCTGCGAGAACTGCATTACATTTATAGGTTGCATAGGTTCTCTGATTTCCCGGGTGAAGGGTGATAACCGGGGCAACCGAGTCCCTGACTTCGATATTGAAACTGACGCCGGAACTGTTTTTGGCATGATCCGTTGCAGTTAAAGTTATGGCATTCAAAGCGCCTGATATACTTGTTCCCGGGATGGGATCCTGCGACAGGGTTGGAGAAGGATCGCAATTATCCGTCACGGTCACAGATTGAGTATAATCCGGCAGGGTTGAGGTACAGTTGTTGTTTGCATAGACGATTTGATTTTCAGTATAATTGGAAATGACCGGGGGCGAATGGTCTCCGAAGGTCAATGTTACTTCCTGGGTGTAAATTGTGAACATTGAATTGTAAATACGGCACCGGTATATATTGCCCGACAACGTACTGTCGGCAAAGGCAACCTGGAGAACGGAAGTTGCGGTTCCGGAATAAAGGGAATTATCGGTGAGATCAGCAAAGCCCGACCCTGTGCTGACCTGCCACCGGAATCCTGTATAATCCTTTGCTGTTGTTGAAAAACTTGCCGGTTGCCCCGTACATAATGATACGTTTTGCGGTTGCGCCAGGATTTTAAGCGTAATATTCCGAAACCACGGTAATTTGTCGCTGTTATAGGAGGATGCCATAATATCAGTATCGCCGTCGCCGTCAAGATCAGCCGCGAAAAGAGAAGTGGGGAAATCGAAACCGCTTGTTATGATATTCATAGGTCCGAAAGTTCCATGACCGTCCAGGTTTTCAAACCAAATAACATTGTCATCCCACATTGTCGTTGCCACCACATCCATATCCCCGTCATTGTCAATGTCACAGGCGATCACATTGTTGGGACCGCCAATACTGTCCGACAAAAGTCGCTGGGGCCCGAAGTCTCCTTTTCCATCCAGGTTCCGGTACCAGGCAATCTTCCCGTCATACCGCGAGGCGGAGAGCACATCCAGAGCCCCGTCGCCATCAAGATCGGCTGTGAAAATGCTCATGGGCGCATCAATCGAACCGGAAATGATCTGCGCATCATCAAAGGTTCCCCGGCCATCTTTGTTTTTGTGCCAGGCGATAAAATCGCCAATATAGGCGTCCGAAACCAGGTCGGCATCGCCGTCGCCGTCAAGGTCGCCCGCCCTGACGCGATCGGCTCCCTGGATGGAGGTTGAAATAACCTGTCCCGGCCCGAAATTTCCGTGACCATCTAGATTTTTAAACCAGGTGATATGGCCGTCCTCGTAGGATGCTGAAATAATGTCGGGGTGGCCGTCGCCATCGATATCGGCTGCCTGGGCATCCTCGACAAATGCCAGCGAACCTGTGATGAGTTTCGCGGTACTGAAAGTACCATGCCCGTCGAGGTTTTTATACCAGATAATTTTTCCGTTGCATCCCAGGGTTGCCAGGATATCCGGATCGCCATCGCCGTCCAGATCAGCCAGAGTCACAGAGGTAAGGCCGCCGGCCGTTGTTGAGATGATCTTTCCCGGTCCGAAATGGCCTGCCCCGTCGAGGTTCTCATACCAAACCAGTCTGTAATTATAATCACCTTCCAGGATATCGATATCGCCGTCGCCGTCTATATCACCGGCAAAGATGGCCCAGGGGGGATCAGGTGAACCTGAAGAAATAATATTGGGAGGTGAAAAATATGTCTGGGCCCTGGAAAAGGTAAAGGCCGATAATGCAAGACAGATGAAAATGAAGGATTTCATCCTTTGAAAACTAAGTCATTACAAATATATCAAAATATATTTTATTATAAGTCAACAAAAAACCGGAGTGTTTTTGTGACTATTGATCGCAGTAAAATGCAATGTGTAAATAAGTGAGTTTATTTTCTAACTTTATCCGTCAAAAATAATAATAACCGGAGGATATTCTATGCCAATCGTGCAAATCACAATTTTACCGCAATCAGCGGAAAAGAAAGCTGAAATGTCAAGAGTTATAACGGATGAAATACATCGTATCACCGGGATCCGGAAAGAGGCGATGGTGATCCTGTTTCTCTTCAGTGCCGTTGCTGGCAAACTGGATAAATGCAGCTAAACTGGTTTCTCAATTTTTAATAATCAACATGGGTGAAAGTAAAAAATTACCGGAAAAATTTTTAGAAGTTTTACAACACGAAGGCGTTGTATCAATCGTATCGTGGGGCGTCGAAACCCATGTGGCGAATACATGGAATTCATACCTGGTGGTAACTGAGGATGAGCGTATCCTCATTCCTGCATATGGCTTCAGAAAAACCGAGAATAATGTCAATGTAAACAGCAATGTGAAATTAACACTTGGCAGCAAAGATGTTTTGGGATATAAAGATTATCCCGGAACGGGCTTTCTGGTTGATGGAACGGCAAGATACATCAGCTCCGGGGAAGAGTATGATTTTATGAAGCGGAAATTCTCGTTTCTCACGAGGGTATTGGAGATTACTGTTGACACGGCAAAGCAAATGTTATAGCAACCCGGCCGTCTCCTCGTTTTGATTATTCAGGGGAGATCCCGGCTTGGGAAAACGGCATCGGGCGGGATGATGTCCCGCTTGGTCCTGCTTTCAGAACTCCACCTTATAACTGATCAGCGGTAATATGCCCATGGATTTTACCGGTTCAACGGAATGGTTGAAATCGTTGTAAACATAGCTGATATCCGGCTTCCGGTTCAGGAGATTTTTAACCTGGATGGCCCAGATTCCGCTGTATTTCCGGTGATTGGTACGGTATGTAAGAGTCAGGTCAACATAGTAGAAATCGGGAAGTTTCCTTGTGTACGCTGCCGTTTCATCCGGGACTTCACGGTGCTGTTGAACCGAGCTCTTCTGGTCAACCGGTACGTAATATTCCCCCCCGGTGAGGCTGACCTTAAGGTTAACCCCGAGGATGTTCTTTTTACGTATGCTCCATTCCTTGCCCCCTAGAAAATTAACCACGTAATTCGAATTGAACCTGGTGTTTCGTTCGATCATATCCCCTCCCTTGTATTTCGACCTGAAGAGTGAAACAGTGACCAGGCAATAAAACTGTCTTGTCAGAAATTTCTCGAAGGTCAGGTCCACGCCCGCATTTGTGCCGGTACCCTTGTTAACCAGCGTATCATTTGGAAACCCTCCCCCGCTGTTCAGAAGCGAGTAATAGCTGCCCTGTATTACGGGGACGTCATACAGGTACTGGTAATAGGTCTCGGTTTTGAAACGCATGTCGCTCCCGATCCTGAGGTCATAACCAATCACAAAATGATGGGCCCTGCTGAAATTAAGGTCATGGTTCGGCTTGCTGCCGAACCCGTTGGCGAGCGGGATGTCGGTGAGGTAAACGCCGATATCCTCCGGTTGGGAATGCAATCCATATCCTAAACTCAATGCCTGGTTTTTCGAGAATTGCCAGCTCAGGGCCAGCCTGGGCTCAAGCGAATAATGCCCGTTCAGTGTAAAATACTGGAAATGCAGCCCTGCGTTCAGGCTGAGGCTGCTTGTGATGCCAACCTTCGACTCGCTGAAAGCCTGGAGCATCCCGGCATTTCCGCTGCCAAGGACATACCGGGAGAAAACACCCGTAAAAGTGTTCGTGGCCCTGATGTTGATATTGTAGTACATCTGTGTATAAACAATCCCGCTCCTGTTGGTATGCCCGGGGCCGAATTTGTGATTCACCATCGAACCCGCGCTTATCCTCCAGTTTTTATGGTTTACATTTTGTTCGGGGATGACCCTGCATGCAGAATCCAGGTAGTTGTTGTCATAATAAATCCCGCTGTAGGTGGCCGAAACAAAGGAACGTATGAAGGTCCTGCTGCCGGCTGCCAAATGATGGGAAAGCGACAAGGCTCCCATCTTATTATTCAAAGTTGATTTGGTGCGGTCTTCCAGGCTTTTCCACTGCAGGCTGTCCTCTGCGGGGGTAAAAGCAGAACGTGAGATGCCGCCAATCCCTGTGAGGGAGATGGTCCCGGCTTTTTTCGCGGGGAAGTTCAGCTTGAATGACAGGTCCTGGTAAGAAGGAACCTTGTTCTTCATTGAAGGGTCGATATACTGGAGGAAGGCCAGGATGGAATACCTGTAATTGAAGATGTACGAGGCGGGTTTTTCCCTGGCGAACGGTCCTTCGGCCGACAAGTCAAGTCCCTGTATCCCAACCTGGAATGCATATTCCCTTCGGGAATTGTTCCCGTTTCGGAATTTCATATCGAACACACCCGAAAGGGAGTTGCCGAATTCGGCGGGGAATGCGGCCGTGTAAAAATCGGAATTGCTCAGTATCTGGCTGCTGAACATGGTGATGCCCCCGCCCGAGCTTCCCACGTAAGCATAGTGGTTGGGATTGGGGATGTCAGCCCCGTCGACCCTCCATAGCAACCCTTTTGGTGAATTACCGCGGATGACGATCTCGTTTGAATTCACATCGGCGTTACCCGCAACCCCTGCGAAATTTGACACGGCGCGCATGGGGTCGTCGGCGGAACCGGCATACCTCCGGCTTTCATCAACAGAAAAAGAACGGGCACTGATCATGGCCATGGGGTTAATGGGTTTGTTCTTGTCGGCAGTAGCCGTGATTTCAACTTCCTTTGCACTGACGGCCATTTCTTCAAGCTCAACATTCACCAGGCACTCTTTGCCGGAGCTGACCATGATTTCAGGGATGATCGCGGTTTTGTAGCCTATAAAGGTGATTTCCAGGGAATGACGGCCTACCGGCACCCCCGGTATCCTGAATTCCCCCTGCTCATTGGTAACGGTGCCGGTTAGCGGATCGGTGTTTAAAACAATAACATTTGCCCCGGGGAGAGGTGACTTTGTCTCCGCATCAATTACCTTTCCCCTGAGCTCCTGCACCGGGATTTGCGCCTGGATCCGCGTTTCAAAAACAGAGTGCAGGAAAAGCAAAACAACCATGATTTTTTTCATCCTTCATCATTTTTGTTAACATCAGCAAAATTCCGTCAATGAACGCGGATAAAATTGTAAAAAACGGACAAGTTTGCAAATGTTAAGCTACCGGTTCCCCCATCCGGCAGGTGAAGAGTTAAAAGATAATTGAAACAAAAGATGGGACTAAATGATGGAATTAATTTTTGACAGGAACGATTTTGGAGGCAGGCCTGTGAAATGCCTGATCTCCCTGATGAGGTGCGACTGGTCGGTGAATTCGAAGCCGGCGACAATTGCCAGCCAATCGGGGCGGGGATCAGCCTGTATGCACCTGTGAAGATGTTCAAAGCGCAGCATCCTTGAGTAATATTTGGGGGCAATATCCAGGGAATCGTGGCAAAAACGCTGCAATTGCTTGTATTCACTGGGGGAGTGATGGCATATCGACATGAGCGGCATAATCCCCCTGGTGGATGTGATCCGGTGAATGGCTCTTATCGCCAGGCTGGTTGAAATACGGACCTTCCCCAGGACATCCATCAGCCAGCTTTCCAGTATGCTGAATTTCAGTTTCGGTTCGGATTCCGAGGACAGGCGTTCGGTGATCTCGCTGTATTCCTTATGCCTGAGCACATCGGTCGGGTCAAGTAGTGAAGTGAGTTCCTTTTGGTGGATCCCGAATAATTGGGTAAACCCGAAGGGCAGAAACCTGATGCCAACCATTTCCACATGTCCTGTATATGCGAAATGAAAGGGTTCGCGCCTGAATCCGTTTATTATGCCGTTATGGATGGTATAACCGGCATGACCATCAAAGCCCTTCAGTTTCGTATCAAAGAGGAAGATCAGGTCGGTTTTAAAATCAGGCAAAATATCTTTTTCCGAAACACCCATATCCCCCTTTAAATAATACATACTGTCGACGAACTCATTCAGCGGAATGGGAAGCGGATATTCACAGTAAATCATCGTGGCAATGTTGGAAAAATAATTAAACGAGGAAAACCCTTTGAAAGTATCCGGCATTGCAGCCCTGCCTCATCCAACTCATTTGATGGCCGGGAAAATCTGTTGATTAACCCGAGCCTTTGACCACACTTCACCGGCACCTGCCGGCCGCTTCAACCTGATAATAATTAAGACTCAGGGGTGGTCGGTTTGAATCGTCCCGCGATGGCAAAAGCCAGGGGGTTTCCCGTCTGCGGGCTGATGTCGTGGATTTGCCCGACAATAATCTACTGCTTAATGATCCGTCCGTCCTCCATTTCGATGATGCGGTGGGTTTTCTTTGCAAACTCCTCGTCATGTGTGACGACAAGCAAAGCCTGGTGACTTTCCTCTGCAAGGTTCCTGAAAATATCAAAAACGATCAGGCTGTTCTTTTTATCGAGGTTCCCCGTTGGTTCATCGCACATGATGATTGCAGGGTTGTTGATGAGGGCGCGTGCAATAGCCACCCGCTGTTTTTCACCTCCCGACAACTGGTTGGATTTCTTATCCGCCAGTTTTTCTATATCCAGTTTTTTAAGGTGTTCCATTGCGCGCTGTTTCACTTCCTCCTCAGTGTACCGGCCCAGTTTCAAACCAGGCAGCATCACATTTTCAAGGGCGGTGAATTCATTTAACAGGTAATGGAACTGGAATACAAACCCTATTTTCCCGTTGCGCACAAGGGCCAGCTGTTTTTCATTTTTACCCCGCATGATATCACCGCCTATCGACAGGTCTCCTTCATAGTCCGTATCCATGGTGGATAAAATGTAGAGCAGCGTTGATTTGCCGCATCCCGATTTTCCAATGATGGATACAAACTCCCCTTGGTTAACAGTTAAAGAAATATCGTTCAATACTTTGATAACTATCGGGTCATGGAAACTTTTGCAGATATGACTGGATTGCAATACAATGATTTCGTCCATGTTACTTACCTCTGATGATGATGACAGGATCAATCCTGCTTGCTTTCCGGGCCGGTGCCCAGCCTGCCAGGTAGGTTGTTATTATTGAAAATGACGAACCGATGAAATAGAATACGGGATTGTAATCGACCGGGTAAGTTGTCACTGTCGGAAGTGCTGCGGTGATAAACGGAATCTGGTCAATCACCAGTGAGAACAGGAATCCGAAGAGCAGACCCATGAAACCTCCGAAAATGCCAATACTTAAAGCAATTACCATGAAGATCCGGTTAACATCGCGGCCGGAGAATCCTGTTGCTTTCAGAATGGCAATCGAGTCCATCTTTTCATAGATCATCATGTTTAAAATGTTGTAGATCCCGAACCCGGCCACAATCAGCAGGGTAATGCCAACCATGTATGAAATGAGGGTGCGCACAAACGAGCCGGTTTCAAACTGGGCATTGGCCGTTTGAATATCTTCAGCATCAGTCTGAAACAATTGTGCGTATTCTTTGGCAATTGCAGGGGCCAGGTTGATGTCATTCAGTTTGACCTGTATATCAGTGATATAATCGCCTGGCTTGCCGAGGATTTTTTGGGCTGTGCCAATGGAGGTGAAACTTTGCACTTTATCTAATTCCTGGACGCCGGACTGGAACAAACCAACCACTTTCAGCGAAAATTGCTGCCCAGTAACAGTGGTTACCTGGACAACATCTCCGGGCTCAACCTGTAATTTGGCTGCCAGCCCTTCGCCAAGAATGATGCTGTTGGATACATTCTTCAAATCGGGCGTGTTGTGCCAGATAACATATTCATTGAAATGAAAGAGCTGGCTTTCAGCCAGGACGTCTATTCCATAGATTATGCCGGTGATTTCGACAACCCCGTCATTAAAAAAAACCGGGGCGGTTATTTTGGGTGCAATGCCATGTACCCTTCCATCCTTTCTCAGCGCTTGCATGATGGCGCCGCTGTTGTATACTTGCTGTCTTGTGCTGCTTGCCTTTACCGACCTGATGAAATTATAGCCGTTCATAAACTCCCCGGCAGAATTGACGGGCTGATGGATGTTGGGTTTTATCTCGTTGAACAGCCTGATGTGGGCCGTTCGGTTCAACATCAACCCATCCAGCAAATTGTTAAGGCCGGCCATAAAGCTTAACAGTGCAATAAACATCGTGATGCTGAAGGTGACACCGATGGCCGCCACCAGGGTTTGTTTCCAACGGGCCATCAGAAGCGACCCAGCAATTCTGAATATTAATCGGTTGTTCATGGCCGTGGCTTTCTGATGAAGTCATGAACGGTCAGCCCGCTGATAATTTCCGCCTCCTGGTAATCCTTAATGCCAATGATCACTTTTCTGGGTTTCCCGTTGCCCATTGTCACCATCGAATCCCCCGTGAGGTAACCCCTTGGAATGATCAGGGCGCGTTCCTTTGAACGGATGATGATGTTCGCTTCGATTGACAGGTTCGGGTAAAGGACAGGGGGCCTGGTAACAAATAATGCTTTAACAACAAATGCCCTGGATTGCTCATTCATCAGGGGTTCAATTGTTTCTACCTCTGCCTCGAACACTTTCCCCTTGTAGCTGTCCATGGTAAACAGAACTTTTTGCCCTACACGGATTCGTGCAATATCGTATTCATCAACCTTCATCTCAATTAAAAAACTGTTCGCATCGCCTATGACAGCCACCGGGTTTGATGAATTGATGAATTCGCCTCTTTCTTTATATATTTTATAGACCCGGCCATCTGCTTCAGCTTTAACAAGGTAATCACCTGCTAGCGCGTGACTGATCTTCAGGTTTGTTTTTGATTGATTCGAAGCAAACTCCAGCTGTCTTTTTAATTCGCTGTAATGAAGCCGCGCTACCTGGCAGTTGGCTACCGCATTTTTATACGCCAGCTGCCGGTGTTCAAATTCAATCCTGCTGCCGATGCCCTGTCCCCATAAAATGCGTTGCCTTGCCAGCAACAGGGAATCGTCTTTCATCTTGCTTACAGATACCCCGATAGCCACTTTTGCCTCGCTGAGTTTGTCAGAATTGGCATACATATCTGCATTGTTTACAGCTAATTGCGCATTGTAGTTATTCAGCTTCGAAGACTCATTCAATACAGACATCAGGGGATCGCCTTTTTGTACTGTATCTCCTTCTTTTACCAGTATTTCCTGGATCAACCCGTTCACTGTTGAATAAACCTGGTACTGGTTTTTACTTTTAACAATGCCTGAAGCATATACCGATTCGGATATGGTTGCAAGTGCCGGGCTGATTTTCTCACCGGCCCGGTTGCATGAGACTGCCAGGAGCAAGACGAAAACGGGAAGCGGGGCCTTCATGGTTTGGAAAACATAAGCATAGGATAAGATTAAAATCAATGCAGTTCATAAGTCACACATTCTGCCGGGTATTGACAGGTGACGCGGGGTCCGGTTCAATGGCCATATTCTTCAGGCCGACCGATCCCAAAGGAATAATGCCATCAGGCCAGCCATCTTTTTTGTCTTTGCCATGGTATTCACATGCCGTGTCAATTCCTGCCCGGCCTGACAAACTGCTTCCATTTTAACTATGCAGTTTCTAAAAAGCCGGTTATGGCAACGATTGAAAACTGCAGTTGATATGAAAACCACATGCCTTTTTTACTTTCTCTTTGTTATTCTGGCAGTCACAAAGGTGATTGTAATTATTGTCTGAAGTGTTACATAACTTTCCTGAAAAGTTGCATCATTCACACATTCAGAATGAATGAAGCCACCTTTGTTTGCATCATTAACCGCAAAAGACGGACACATTGAACACGCCCGGCCGGAGCGAGTCTCCCATTACATGCGTTGACTGTTTACGGGGTTGGCCGTTTGGCTAAAAGCGGCGGAATTTGGTCAATCGGAATGGATTCTCCGATCTGCAATAAATAATAAATTTGAGGGTTTTCTATTCATGCAAAAAGTTAGTTTGGGAATTATTCAGGATATAAAACCATCGTCCGGAATGTTAATTCCGGGCTTTTAAATTGCTTTTAAGCCGGGCATAAAAATTCAGCAGTGAAATTTGAGACCAATAAAATGAAGAGCACATTTATTTTAAAAACAGTTGTTGTTACGAGCATCCTGCTTGTTGTTGTAATTTATCTTAAATATCGCATGCCGGCCTTCCCACTGGGACTTCAGGCATTAGAATGCCTGGTTTCGGCAGTTGCTCTTTCTGCCGCCATTCTGTTCCTGTGGAGAATAAAGCTCAAAGGGTTCGCCAATTTTCAGGACGGCAATGTCAGGCTCGGATTGTGTTTTGGCTTGTTGTGGACTGTCGAAATTGGAATAAACAACATATTAAGGCCGGGTCTCCCGCTCCGGGATATTGTGGATAATGTTTTTTGGGCATCAATCGCATTATTTATCTTAATGACGGCTATTTATTATACCCGGAAAACGGGTAAAATCTCACAGGGAATCATTTCAGGCTTTTGGAGCGGACTTTCAAGCGGGGCGGTTGCATGTTTGACGGCATTGATCCTTATCGTTTTCGGCATGAACCTTATTTTGGCTGACCCGCTTAACATCAGGGAATGGTCGGATGTAAAGGCCAATACGGATTTCCCGGGCATGGCAGTTTACTTTGCATTTCAAACTTTAGCCGGGGCAATAATGCATCTGGTCATACTTGGTGCCGTTATGGGCTTAATTCTGGGCTTAATCGGTGGTTTAACAGGAAAGGCATTAAACATGGTAATCAAATAGGAATCTTTTTGTTTGATTTCTTAATAGAATCAACCACCAACGGGTGGCCCTGTATGATTCCAAATTTGGATGCCGGAGTTTGTTTTTGTGTCAGTTCCGCAGGGAAACCTCAGCATTAAAATATTTGATTAGTCACTTTCGTACACCACGCCGTAGTTTGGCGTACTCTTGATGTTA
>JBAXFZ010000078.1:0-12621 GCA_037139685.1 Bacteroidota bacterium | reverse complement strand
CAAAGATATGTTGGCCCGAGGGCTTAAAGCAATATGTAGTTTACCAACCCTTTACTTTGCAACAACCAATTGTATTGAAAATCTTAACTCACAGCTCCGTAAATATGTGGGCAAAGTAAAAAACTGGACATTATCAAATGAGCGATACCGTTGGGTTGCAGCTGCTTTATTGGAAATTGAACACAAAATGCGTAAAGTTGATAACTTTGTTAAACTGGATGTGATGAAAAATGCGCTCATAAAAGAAGTAAAACGAAGAACCTTAGCCAATCAAATTTCAACTAAATAATGGACAACCTCTGCATCTTCCGAGTCATTATACTCTGTAGGCCTTGAAAACCACAAATATCCATTTTTTAGTTCATCAATTGTCAAGTCATTTGACGGTCTCAATCGATAAACAGTATTCGTAGTCTGTGTTGTCATATCTAATTACTCAAAAGTGCTATGTCCTGGCTATTAAAAGTGTCCGTAGTTGCATACGTGGATGACGGTCATTTGCATATTTATTTCGGCCAAATATATGAAAAAAAGTAAACGAAATCATTATATTCTATAGTCTTTCCCAATATTACATGGACATTTTTTTGAAGTAAATCAGAGTTCTATTTCTTTAATATTATGACCGAAGGATCTGCATATGAACACATTATTTTTTGAAGAGCAGATGTTATCTAATTTTACCTATTTACATTAAGGGGAGCAAAACAGAAAAACCTCTTGCATTTCAATATGTTCGTGTAAAATAATTACTAAAACTGGGCAGGTTCTTAAAGGGTCGGGGGTAAATTATCATCACTGATTTGGTGATTTGTTTAAAAATAAACGTAGTACAGCGTCAATGGTTGCCAGAATGAAATGGAGTAAAACTTGGATTTCACCCATTATCAGCCTCTTGAGTCTGCCCCTTGTTCTGGCGTGAATCTGGCGTAAAAGAAAAAACCACCTACAAAATACTTGTAAGTGGCTCTTTATCAGGCTCCCCCTGCTAGACTTGAACTAGCGACCCTCTGATTAACAGTCAGATGCTCTAACCAACTGAGCTAAGGAGGAATTTGGGAGTGCAAAATTAACGGTTTTTCGCTAAAAACCAATTCTTTTTTGCTTTTTTCAACTCTTTTTTATTTCCAGGCCGGAATACGGGGATTGAAAGAGACCCGGCAGCCGGTTTCAGGAATGCCGCAGAAGCCTCAAAAACAAAGGGGGTTCCCTTTAAAAACAGGTTTCGCGGAGAATCCCCCTGCAAAAATTTCAAGTCAGTTCTTTGAAATGAACATGAAATTTTCCTATCTTGTCGTGCTTTATGAAGCGGGTTTGTAACCTTTTCCAGTCAATTATGTATAAATAACAATATATACAGATGATCCCGGATAATATGATCAAGAAACTAAAGTTCCTGTGTCTCTTTCTTCTCATTAGCGGAGCGACATCCCTCTTCTCCCAGACCCAGGGTATCCTGGGCAAAGGGTTTTTCGATAACTGGTCGGTCGGCATCGGCGCAGGACCCAATATCTTCTTCGGCGACCTGAAAGCCTATCGTTTCATGCCTGCAACAGCCAACAAAAACGAGCTCAAATTCGGCGGGACCTTCACCCTCACCCGGCAGATCAGCCATGTGTTCGCCATCCGCGGACAATTTCTCTACAGCGAGATCTCCGGCACAAAACGACACTATAAAAACGGCCTTCCGTGCAACGAATATTTCGACGGGAACATCCTGGAGGGCAACATCAATACTACGATCAACTTCGTTAACCTCTTTACAAAAGGATACAAGCCGAACCGGAAATTCTTCATCTACGGTACTGTAGGAATCGGAACATCAAGCTGGAACTCGAAGGTGAAAGACCTTAATACAGGCATCACCATCCGCAGCACCGACAGCCTGGGCAAATTCACCACCTCCCTGGCGGGGATGGCAGGCATCGGCGCCTTCCTGAACCTGGGCGACAAGGTCAACCTCGGCCTCGAATGGACCCTGCATGGCGTCAACAGCGACCGGCTGGATGAAACACAAGGCGACTATAAATACGATGCCTACTCGATGGTTGCACTGACGGTGACCTATAATTTCAACAAGCGCAGGCCTGGCAAATTGCCCGAGCCCGAAAAACCCGTTGTGCCTGTCGTTCAGCCCCCGGTTAAGGAGACGAAACCGGTTGAGAACGATCTTCCCGACGTGCTGCCGGTTACCGACACCTCCTCAGTCGATACGGCCAGTGTGAACACGGAATTGCTCTCCGAACAGGATACGGCCGGGATGGTGACCGGTGCGCAGGAAAAGGGGATCTCCTTCAGGGTCCAGATCTTTGCCTTCAGAACCGACAAACACACACCCGAAGAGATCCGTGAGCGGTATAAACTAACCCAGGAGGTTTACAAGGACCTTTCGGACGGGTGGTACCGCTTTACAATCGGCTCCTTTACCTCCTACGCCGATGCGAAAGTGCTCAAAACCCAGATGCGCAAACGCGGGTTCAGGGGAGCCTTCATTGCCCGGTACAACAATGGGATCAGGGTTCCTGTATATGGAAAAAAATGAACGCCGGCCCGGCCTGCTTTTTATCACCCCGCCCTTTACCCAGCTGAATACCCCCTACCCGGCAACAGCCTGCCTGAAGGGTTTCCTCAACACCCGGAACATCCCGTCGGACCAGTGCGACCTGGGGATCGAAGTGATCCTGGCGCTTTTCTCCCAACGGGGATTTACCGATCTTTTCAATGAAATCGCCGGCCGGGAAACCCCGCTGTCGGAAAACGGCCGGCGGATGTTGCAAAACCGGGAAAAATATATCGCCACCATAGGGCCGGTTACAGCTTTCCTGCAGGGAAAAAGAGACGAACTGGCGCACCTGGTCTGCGGCGGAGGATGGCTCCCCGAAGCATCCCGCTTTGGCCAGGTCACCGATCTCGACCATGATTTCGGCCACCTGGGCATCCACGACCGGGCCAAACACCTGGCTACACTCTACCTCGAAGACATCTCCGACCTGGTTACCGAAGCCGTCGATCCACACTTCGGTTTCAGCCGTTACGCCGAACGCCTAGGGCGGTCTGCCTCCTCCTTTGATGAACTGCACCAGGCGCTCACCGGCCCCGGGACCATGATTGACACGCTGCTTACAAGCCTGCTCGAAGAGAAGATCAACCTTTGCAAACCCGGACTGGTGGCCCTCACGGTTCCCTTCCCCGGCAACCTCTACGCGGCGCTTAAATGCGGCCGGTGGATAAAAAAACACCACCCGGGTATTAAAATCGCGATGGGAGGCGGTTTTGTCAATACGGAGCTGCGGTCGCTGACTGATCCCGGGGTTTTTGACTTCGTCGATTTCATCACGCTCGATGACGGTGAGACCCCGCTGGTATGCCTGTGGGAACATCTCGGGGGAATGCGCAGTGCGGAAATGCTGAAACGCACCTTCGTATGTGAGGATGGCGCGGTTGTTTTCCGCGACGGGGCACCCGAACCCGACGTGGCGCAAAGCGATACGGGCACCCCCGACTATGCCGGGCTGCCAACCGGCCTGTATCTTTCGGTGATCGAGGTGGCCAACCCCATGCACCGCCTCTGGAGCGACGGCCGCTGGAACAAGCTGATGCTGGCCCATGGCTGCTACTGGGGCAAATGCACCTTCTGCGACATCACCCTTGACTACATCAAACGGTATGAACCCAATAAAGCAACGGTGATCTGTGACCGGATGGAGGCGATCATCGCCCAAACCGGCCACCACGGTTTTCATTTTACCGACGAAGCCGCACCGCCTGTGCTGATGCGCGAACTCGCCATCGAGATCCTGCGACGCAGGATGACGGTGGTTTGGTGGACCAACATCCGCTTTGAAAGCGCCTTTTCGCGCGACCTTTGCATCCTGCTGAAGGAGTCGGGCTGTATCGCGGTTTCGGGAGGGCTGGAGGTTGCCTCCGACCGGATCCTGAAGCTTATCAACAAGGGGGTCACCGTTTCGCAGGTGGCACGCGTCGCCGGAAATTTCACCTTTGCAGGGATCATGGTCCACGCCTACCTGATGTACGGCTTTCCCGGGCAAACGGAGCAGGAAACCATCGATTCGCTGGAGGTGGTCAGGCAGCTGTTTATGAACGGCGTGGTGCAGTCGGGCTTCTGGCACCAGTTTGCCATGACGGCTCACAGCCCGGTTGGCCTCGACCCGCAGCGTTTCGGGGTGGAAAAGGAGAACACGGCTCCCGGCACTTTCGCCAACAACGACCTGGTCCCCATCGATCGCGCAGGCTGCGACCACGGCGCATTCGGCGCGGGGCTGGCAAAATCGCTTTACAATTACATGCACGGCATCTGCTTCGATTTCCCGCTGCAGGAATGGTTTGATTTCAGGATTCCCCGGACATCGGTTCCCCCCGCCTTCATCCGGAATATCCTGTCACATGAACCCGCGGATCAGCCCGGGCCTGATGCCAGGCTGCTTTGGCTGGGCACAGCCCCGGTTATCCGGTTTTATCAAAGGCAGAAAAAGGGGAAATCCATCCCATCGGCGCGCATCATCATCCAGGGGCACGACAGGGAGGTGGTTCTCCAGGCAGGCGAAGCAACCGGCAAATGGCTTGCGGAGATCTTCCCGATGCTCCCGCCCGGGAACCGCGAACCGATGACATTCCGCCGGATTGAGGAATCATATCTCGCATTCGGACAGTCTGATTTCAGGGCTTTCCGTGAAGGAGTCCTGTTAAAATCGTTGAGGGAGAACGGACTGGTGATCGTTTAGCCCTCCCCGGCAATATTCATGGCAATTTTGATCCCGTCGGCGGCGCTTGAGACAATGCCCCCGGCATAGCCGCTGCCCTCTCCGGCTATGAAGAGGTTTTCAAACCCTTCACACAACCCGTTTTTTTCGCGTATAACCTGGACAGGCGAGGAGGTTTTACTTTCAAGACCCAGCAGGATCCCGTTTCCATAGCCCCGCAACCGCTGGTTGAAATCCTTCAGCCCCTCGCGCATGGCGTGTGTCACCACCTCCGGCAGCATGCTCCACAAGGGGGCCGGCTTCAACCCGAGGGGATAGCTGCTTTCGGGAACCCGCGACGGCATGGTTCCCTTTAGAAAATCGCTGATGGTGCAAAAGGGCGCCTGGTAGCCGTCTGAGAATTCAAAGAACGACCGTTCAAGGTTCTCAAGCCACCCGAGCGCTTCGAGCGGCGTGACCTGCCTGCCCGCAAGCTGGTCGGGATGAATCCCGGCAACGCACCCGGCATTGGCAAAGCTGCCGTTGCGGCGGTAGTTGCTCATCCCGTTCACGATGTTGGTACCGGCATAGGTCGAAGCCGGAACCACCATCCCCCCGGGACACATGCAAAAGGAATAAACCTGGTGGCTGCCGTCGCCCGCAGAGGTAAGGCGGTATTCGGCAGCTTTGACCCCTGCCAGTTTCCCGATGCCCCACTGGGCGCGGTTTATATCTTCCTGGCGATGCTCGGCCCTGCTGCCGATGGCAAAATTCTTGGTCCTGAAGGCCACTCCGCGGCCCATCAGCATCCGGTAGGTTTCGTATGCCGAATGGCCGGGAGCTACGATGAAAAAGTCGGCTTTGAATGTCTCCCCTCCTGCCACCGCCTCCACTACCCTGCCTCTGTCGGTCACCAGGTCGGTGAGGGTGGTTTCAAAACGGATCTCCCCCCCCATCTCCCGGTACTGTTCACGCAGGTTTTTCACCACCCGGCGAAGGTTGTCGCTGCCCACGTGGGGATAGGCCATGTACCTGATCTCGGGGGGGGCACCGGCCGCTATGTAGCTGGAGATAAAAAATTCGCGCTCCTTCGAAATATGCTTCGACCGTGAAGTAAGTTTCCCGTCGGAAAAGGTACCTGCCCCCCCCTCGCCAAAGGAGTAGTTGGCTGACGGATCGAATTCCCCGGTTCTCTCAAACCGGATGATGGACCTCTCACGCTTTTGCACATCTGCCCCGCGTTCGAGCAAAAGGGTATCGAAGCCCGCCTTTTGCAGTACAAAGGCTGCAAAAAAGCCGGCCGGGCCGCTTCCGGTGATCACCACCCGCTTATTGCGGGGAATGAAGGGAATGTGCAGGGGCTCGGGCGGGACGACATCGGCGCCCCCAAAACCGTCACCGTGCACGGCAATGCGGAGGAGCCAGTGAATTTCCTTTTTCTTGCGGGCATCCAGGCTTTTGTTTTCAATCTGCCAGGTAAACTCCTTAACCCCTGTTTTGCGCGCGATCAGCTGTTTCAGTTCGTCGTCGGAATAGCCCGTAGGGGCTTTGATCTCGATGCTTTTATAACCCATTCTCCGGATTTTTCATTCCCGGTTTCAGAACACCCTGTCCCTGTTTCCGGTTTCGGCAAATTTACATTTAAAATTTTTGTCGTTTTTCCCCGTTATCTGTTTTGATAAAATAACTCCATGCCGCGCAGATCCCTGTTGTTTTTACTGCTGGTATCCTGTTCGTTCCCTGTTTTTTCGCAGGCCGACATGATCTTCAAGCAAAATGCACTGACCCACCTGAACAAGGGCGAATACATCGAAGCCCTTGAAAACCTTAATGTTGCCATCCAGAAAGAGCCGGCTCTCTCCGAACTTTATTATTACCGGGGGTTCGCCAAATTCAGCCTGGACGATTTCATGGGGGCCGAGCTGGATTACTCTCATTCGATAGAGCTGTCGCCGCACCTGGCCGATGTGTTTACAAAACGTGCCATCGTAAGGAGCCAGATGCAGAATTACAAGGGGGCGCTGGCCGACTTTGACAAGGCCATCGAAATGGACCCCTCAAACGCTGAGAACTATTTTTACCGTGCCCGCACCAACCTCTCCCTTAAAAAGAACTACTCCTGCCTTGTCGACTGCAACAAAGCCATCCAGCTTCATTTCCCGGGCGAAGCCGTTTATATCCTGAAGGCCAATGCCGAACAGGAGATCAAGCGCTTTACCGAGGCCATCGAAGACCTGGGAACGGCCATGAAGCTGAACCCGTCGAACGGTTACGTTTTCACCCAGCGGGGATCGGTATGGATCGACATGGATAAAGTTGATTCGGCCATTGCCGATTTTAACAGGGCCGTAACACTCGATTCGGTGAATACCTTCGCCCTTTTCAACAGGGCTCTCGCCTACCTGAAAAAAACCGACCGGCCAAACGCCCTGCGGGACCTTAACACCGTCATCCGGATTTCGCCCTACAATTCATATGCCTATTACAACCGCGCCATTGTTCTGATAGGCATGAACGAAAAGCATGAGGCCATTCATGATTTTGAGATCGTCAGCAAGCTGGATCCCAAAAACATCGTTAGCTACTATTACCGCAGCAAACTCAAATCGGAGCTGCATGATTACCAGGGGGCGCTGGATGACCTGAACAAGACCATCGACCTGCTGCCTGATTACACCGATGCCTTTTATGACCGCTACGAGGTAAAGATCAAACTGAAGGACCAGAAGGGTGCGATGGCAGATTACAAGCGGGCCAAGGAGCTTACCGAGAGAAACCATTTCAACCCCGACAGCCTGAAGGCTGAGCGCAAGGACTACCTGAAGAGCCTCGTCAAGCTCAGCGGCGACTTTGAACAGATGAACACGATGAACAGCAAGCTGCAGAACCAGGCGGTTGATATCAAGTTAAAGCCCATGTTTGTCATCCTGCTGTGGAAAGCCGATTTTGACAAGATCAAGTTTTATGATGCCTATAAAAAAGAGCACTATTTCACAAACATACTCTCATTTACAAACCAGACAGGTTTGATCAGCGATTCGCTCCTCGCGGCCGAGGTCGCGCGCCAGACGCACCTGATCGATTCGGCCGGGGCACGGCCCGCATACAGCTTCAGGCGTGCCATCTCCTTTTACCTGCTGCGAAATTATGACCGTTCGATCAGCGACCTGAATGCGACGCTTGCAGCCGATTCGGGCTTTATAGCGGCCCTGTTCAGCCGTGCCAACGCACGGTACGAGCTCATCCAGCTTATCAATACGCAGGATGACTATCACCGCGAAGTCACAATTGGCAAGACCATCCCGAAGATACCGAATCCATCGCTTACCGCGACCCTTGAGCACACCTATGAAGCCGTGATCCATGATTACGACAGGGCCCTTTCGCTCGACCCAGGCGTTGCCTTTGCCTGGTACAACAGGGGTTATGTGAACAGCCGCATGGGCAATTACCGCGAGGCCATCGACGATTTTTCAAAGGCCATCGCCCTGCGCAACGATTTTGCCGAAGCCTGGTATAACAGGGGGCTGCTGAGCATCCTGCTGAATGAAAACAACCTGGGCTGTACCGACCTGAGCCGGGCCGGCGAGCTGGGGATCAGCGATGCGTACAGGGTGATGAAGAGGTATTGCTATAAATAAATGGCGAAATGTTACAGGGCGGGTGTGGGTTCAAAAAAGCGCCGGATCGAATCCATCATATCTGCTTTTTGCAAGGGTTTGGGAAGGTAATCGTTACATCCCGCCTGCAGCGCCTTTTCTCTGTCACCGGCCAGGCCGTATGCTGTCTGGGATATGATGACTACCCCGCGGTTGAACTTCCGGATATTCCTGGTTGCCTCGTACCCGTCCATTTCAGGCATTTTGAGATCCATCATGATCAGGTCGATGTCGGGGTTGTTGCGGCAGGTTTCGACAGCCTCCAGCCCGGTTTTTGCATGTAAAAACTCCCGGCCTGTGTTTTTCAGCATCCGCGAGATCAGCAGATCGGAGGTTACATCATCTTCGGCGATCAGAATTTTCAATTTATGTGCCAGGTACGATTCCGCCGTTGCGGAGATGCTGCCTGATGCATCCATTTCACTGTTTTTTACAGGTGTATAGGGAATTGTAAAATAGAAGACACTTCCCCTCCCCGGTTCGCTTTCAACACGTATCTTACCTCCAAGCATCTCCACATAGGCTTTTGTGATCGACAACCCCAAGCCTGCACCCTGCATGGCCTGTTTGTCGGAGATATCCGCCTGGACGAATCGTTCAAAGATGGCCTCCTGCCGGTTCCCGGCAATTCCCATGCCGGTATCTTTCACATAAAACTCAAGGAACCTGCCTTTTTTCTCATACCCGAATTCAATAAATCCTTCCCGGGTATATTTAATGGCATTTTTAACAAGGTTGGTCAGGATGGCATAGATTTTTTCACGGTCGGTACGAATGGTTGCCGCCTCCGACGGGAGGGTATTCCTGATAAAAAGCTGCATTCCCTTGGCCTCAACCTCGGGTTTGAAGAAGGTGAAAATATATTCGGTCTGCCCGTTGATATCGGTTTCCGAAATGGAGATATCCATCTGACCCGATTCAATTTTTGACAGGTCGATGATGTCGTTGATGATATTGAGCATGCGTATACCGCTTTTTTCAATGATGCTGATGTGGTGCATCTGCTCCTCTCCTGTAAAGTCGGGTTCCTTGAGCAGGGCGGCAAAGCCAAGGATGCCGTTCATGGGAGTCCTGATCTCATGCGACATGTTGGCCAGGAAAGCCGATTTCAGATGATCACTCTCCTCGGCTTTTTCCTTTGCCCTGACAAGATCCTCGATCATCTGTTTTTTTTCAGTTATGTCTTCCTTGACAGCCACAAAATGGGTAACCTTTCCGTCGGGGTTCAGGATTGGCGAGATGCTGATGTTTTCCCAAAACAGGACCCCGTTTTTCTTTTTATTGTGAATTTCACCAAACCATTGCTGACCCGATAAAATCGTTTGCCAAAGCTCTTCATACACCTCATGCGTGTGCGTTCCTGATTTTAAAATCCGGGGATTCTGACCGATGGTCTCATGAAAGCTGTAACCTGTGACCTCTTCGAATTTCGGGTTTACATATTCGATGGTCCCCTCCGGGTCGGTAATAATGATGCTGACCGGGCTCTGCTCGATAGATTTGCCGAGGAGTGAAATCTGTTGCTCGGCATTTTTTCTTGCAGAGATATCCCTGCAGATAACATAGGTGTTCAGATGGTTCCCCTGTTCGTCGTAGTTGAATTTCGCGTTATCCTCCCTCCAGACATAATGGCCCTCCCTGTGTTTAACCCTGTAGGTGTATGAAAGTTCGGTTTTCTTTAATTCGATCGCATTAAATATTTTGGCAAACAAGGCTTCCCGGTCATCAGGATGAACAAGCGTATAGATGGAATCGCGGTCCCGGCCGAGTTCCTCAGTTTCGCTATAGCCAAACTGTTTCATATAGGACGGTGAAACATATTGAATTTTCCTTTCGGTATCAAGAAAGAGGATTCCATCGGAAATATTTTCAGCAATGAGCCTGAACTTCTGTTCGCTTTCCATGAGTGCTTCACCGGCAAGTTTGCGGCTGGTGATATCCCTTACCATGGCCAGTACCTTATCTTCGGAGGTCGGAACGATCCTTGCCTCGAAAAATTCGGTTTTACCTCCATTTTGAATCGTATAGGAAAACTCAACCAGTTCGTTGGTTGAAAAGGATTGTTGAAATGCATTCAATGCCTGTTCTGCCACATCGGCGGGGAAGAGTTCACGGAGGTTTTTCCCGACGAGTTGTTCCCTGGGTAGAAGTAGTTTGCCATCATCCTCCGTGTAAACATTGAGATAATCACCCCACCTGTTGAATACGAAGAGCAAATCGGGAATGGCCCGAAGGATGGCGGCTTTCTGACTTTCGCTTTCACGCAGCGCCTCCTCCGTGTTTTTACTTTCCGTAATATCACGAACAATAGCCATTACCTCGTGGTTGCCGCACGGCACATATCTTGATTCAAAGTGTCGCTCCGCCCCGTGAACATTCATTTTAAATGTAGCATCGACGGTCTCACCGGAGGCATAAACAGTGGCTACCTTGTCCCGGGTAACATCAGCCATTTCGCCAGGGAAAACCTCATCCAGGGTCTTCCCGATAAATAATTCGGGTTTAACATCAAGCCCGTTTTGTTCCGCGGCATGGATCTCAATGATCACACCCTTTTCGTTGAACATGAATATTGTATCCGGGTTTGCATCCAGCAGGGCCTTGTTCCGGGCCAGGCTGTTTTTCAGGAATCTCTCAGCCTGCTTACTGGCGGTAACATCCCTTGCGGTTGCGATCAATACATCCTTTCCAAAATACCGGCCCTTGTTCACAATCACCTCTTTCGGGAATACCTCCCCGTTTTTTCTCATTGCCCAGAAGTCGAAATGAGCGGGCATGCCTGTTTCGACAACCTCATCCATTTTACACATGATCTCATCCAGCTTGTTGCAACCCGGGGCTGCAACGGTAAGTGGCGATTTCCCGATGAGTTCATCATGGCTGTAGCCATACATTTTTTCAGCGCCCCTGTTCACCTCGATAAAAATGCCGTTTTCGTCAAGCACGTAGATCGACTCGGAAACCGAATTAAGGATGTCGAAATAGGTCTGCCTGGCCATCTCCAGGGCCTCCCTGGCTGCCTTGCGCCCGGTTATATCTTCAAATATCCCGACTCCCCCGATAATCCGGCCATCGTCGCCCGGGTAACTTACAAAAAGCCCGCGCACATAGGTCTGCTTGGGGGCAGTCACCGAATTGTATATACCCTCATAATGGCCGGTATTCCCGCTCAGGGCCGACCGGATCGCGTTGAGCATTTCAGGGTTGTCAACCTGTTTATAAATATTAAACCCGATCAGCGCCTCCCTGGATGAGCCGATGACCTTCACAAACTCCATGTTTACATCTAGGATGATACTATCCATATCAAAATGGACGATACCAAGCGGGGTGTGGGCAAACAGTGTGCGATAGCGCTCCTCGCTTTCCCGCAGGGCCATCATCATTTCGTACTCCCTGTTTACAAGCCTCTCTTCTGCATTCCGATCCGTCACTTTCCCGGGGTTGTCAATTGGTGTCCATGTTGCAACAAACCGGTATTTTTCCGGCGCCCAAATCCTGACGTTAAACCACTGGTTTCCTGTGCCGGGGCAATGATCGAGGGAGCTTTCCCCTCCCCTCACCGCAATTTCCGCGCATTGCCTGATCGCAATATTTTCGAGAACCGCGGCGCCGGGGGTCTGCTTTGTAAATCTTCGGTTTAGTATTTCCGGGGCGCTGAGCCCCGAGAGTTTTTCAAATGCAGGGTTTACCTCAAGGAGATTATAGGCAACCGGTTCTTCCTGTTCATCCGCTTCAACAGATCCGTAAACATATCCAAGGGATGCCTGGTTGATTATCCGAAGATAGTGACCGGTGTTCATATTTTTATGATTAAGCACAATTATTCCGTATACAACCAGGAAGTCGTCGTTGTTGCTAAAACACCTCTCCCTACCCTTGCAGGGGCGGGTTGGGGTCCTTGAGAATCAAACTCCCGTCAGTTAATATCCGCAGGTGCGATTTCGATGAACGAATTAATTTTATCTGAATGATAGGCATATACGACAAGGCAAAAATAATTATTTTAACGTAACGCACCCTTTTTGTTTCCTGGCTTTTCGTTATGTCTTCATCCGGATATGGAAACTGTCATAACCATAAAGAAATTACAAACCGCAAAACGGCATTAATAAATGTCATGACAGGGGATTTTTAAAATAACCTCATCTTCATGAACCGGGTTACGCCCGTTTCAATATCTTTGTTAAATAAATTTCAGAATAATTAATCCTGATTAATTCATTAGAAACTTTTTCTTCAACAAAAATTTCGACTTGGGC
>JBAXFZ010000077.1:0-12675 GCA_037139685.1 Bacteroidota bacterium | reverse complement strand
GTCGAAATTATACGCCTAAGGGTGGTTACTCCACAGGTTTTGCACTTGATCCAAAGTGACTAATCAAATCTGAAATTTCATTCCCCCATAGAAAATGCAATGCATATCCGGGATTATTCCAAAAAAAAACCGCCCCGTATCTGGAGCGGTCTCGCGTTTGCGATTTTTATTGTCCCTCAATCATTACGATTTAGGATCGGCCTTGGCCTGAAAACGTGTTACGGTTAAGCGAAACACGCCAAAAATGCTAATATGAAATATGCTCTCTTTTTGTTTGTAGTTAGTTTTAATTGGTTAGTACAAATATAACTCAAAGGAAGCGAATGTCAAGGTTTTTAACATTTCTTAACACAGCATCAGGCACCCTTGTATGCAGGATAGTCGGTATATCCCTGGTCTCCAGGTGTGTAAAATGTGTTGAAGTCCCAGTCGGTATTGATGGGCCAGTCGTTCATCATGCGTTCGACCAGGTCGGGGTTGCTAATGAATGGCCTGCCGAATGCAATCAGGTCGGCAAGGCCGCTCTGGAGGTCGCGTTCGGCAGTCTCTTTGGAATAGCCCCCTGCAAGGATCAGCGTATTTTTCAGTTTCTCACGGATCGTTTGTTTGATGGCAAGAGGAACCTCAGGGGCTCCCATGGCGCTGTGGTCGACCAGGTGGATGTAGAGGATGCCCAGAGCCTCCAGGCGTGAAGCCAGGTAAGTATAGGTGTCGTTAATCTCATCGTAGGGGAGCATGCCAGCATTTACGCCGTAAGGTGATAACCGGATGGCTGTTTTATCCATCCCGATCGCCTTTCCGACACCCTCGACAACTTCGAGTACGAAACGGCAGCGGTTTTCAATGCTTCCGCCGTATTCGTCGGTGCGCTGGTTGCTGTGCGGGGATAAAAATTGTTCGAGCAGGTACCCGTTGGCACCATGAAGCTCTACTCCGTCGAATCCTGCGGTAATGGCATTGATCGCGCCCTTCATGAACTCTTTCTTTGCCTGGATGATATCTTCGGCTGTCATGGCACGGGGAACGGGCATATCAACCATCCCTTCGCTGTCGGTGTACATCTGTCCAGGAGCTGCGATGGCAGAGGGGGCAATAACTTCGGCACCCTGCGGCAGGTTGAGCGGGTGACCTACCCGGCCCGTATGCATAAACTGGATAAAGATCCTGCCTCCCTTGCTGTGAACGGCATCAGTTGTCTTTTTCCAACCGGCTACCTGGGCCTCGCTGAAAATCCCGGGAATCCTCGAATATCCCAGGCCATTGGGGGAGGTGGATGTTCCTTCGGTAATAATCAGGCCTGCACTGGCACGTTGTTCGTAATAGGTGGCAATCAGGTCGTTCGGAATGTTTCCGATCGCCCGGCTTCGGGTCATGGGGGCCATAACCACCCTGTTCTTTAATTCGGTTGAAGCAAGTTTATAGGAGGTGAATAGCTTTAACATGTTGATAATTTTTTAGATGGTTCTATAATTTTTTGCAAAATTATTGTTTTTATTTAGAATTAATATAAATTTGTTGAATGAAAAAATGCGTAATTTAGGCAGAACGTAAGATGTTAAGAATTTACGATTTACGATTTGTGATTCAGGATTTGGAAGAACATTCGCCTGGGGCAGGAAAGACGAAAAATGGAACTTCAGATGCATCTCCCGGATTCAAAATATCACCGGTCATTATCCGCTAATAAATCGTAAAACGTAAATGTAAATCAAAAATCGTATGAACAAAGTAGTAAAAGATGCATCAGAGGCCATCCGGGGGATAGAAAGCCATATGACCCTCATGCTGGGTGGGTTCGGTTTGTGCGGCATTCCGGAAAACTGTCTTTCGGCGCTGGCTGAAGCAGATATTACCGGGCTGACCTGTATATCAAACAATGCAGGGGTTGACGGTTTCGGGCTGGGCAAGTTGCTCCGGGGCCACCAGATCAGGAAGATGATATCCTCCTATGTGGGGGAAAACAAGGAATTTGAACGGCAGTTGCTGAGCGGCGAACTGGAGGTCGAGCTCATTCCCCAGGGTACGCTGGCCGAGCGTATCAGGGCCGGCGGTGCCGGCATTCCTGCATTTTTCGTCCCGGCCGGTTATGGTACCGAGGTGGCTGATGGCAAACCGGTACGTGAATTTGAAGGGAAAATGTACCTCGAGGAACAGTGGCTGAAGGCCGATTTTGCCATCGTCAAGGCATGGAAGGGCGACACCCACGGGAACCTGATCTATAAATATACCGCCAACAACTTTAACCAGCCGATGGCCATGGCCGGGAAGATTACCATTGCAGAGGTCGAAGAGCTTGTCCCCGCCGGCAACCACGATCCGAATCATATCCATACCCCCGGCGTCTTCGTGCAGCGGATCTTCCAGGGAAGCAATTATGAAAAAAGAATAGAATTTACTACAATAAAACAAGAGAGTTAGTTACGCGTCACGAGTTACGCGTCACGATTTACAGGAGATTTTCAGCATTCACTTTTCATTTAGTAACCCGGAAATCATGGCTTTAGATAAAAACGGCATAGCAAAACGAATCGCGCGGGAGCTGCAGGATGGCTATTATGTCAACCTCGGTATCGGAATTCCCACCCTGGTGGCCAACTACATTCCAGCCGGGATGCAGATCGTACTGCAATCGGAGAACGGGCTTCTCGGGATCGGACCCTTTCCGGCCAGGGATGAAGTTGACCCTGACCTGATAAATGCCGGGAAACAGACGATCACGGCAGTTCCGGGCGCCGCATTCTTCGATTCCTCAATGAGCTTCGCCATGATCCGCGGCGGACACATCGACCTCACTGTCCTGGGAGCCTTCGAGGTTTCCGAAACCGGGGATATCTCCTCCTGGAAAATCCCCGGGAAACTTGTAAAAGGGATGGGGGGAGCCATGGACCTGGTGGCATCTGCCAAAAACATCATTGTGGCCATGATGCACACAAACCCACAGGGAGAATCGAAACTGCTGAAAAGATGCACACTTCCCCTCACCGGTGTCGGTGTGGTAAAACGGATCGTCTCCGACCTGGCAGTGCTGGATGTCACCCCGCAGGGCTTCAAACTCCTTGAACGCGCCCCCGGAGTCTCCGTCCAGGAGATCATCAACGCCACCGAGGGAAAACTAATCGTCGAAGGCAACATCCCCGAAATCAACGTATAAAATTCACTATTTCGCTATTTCGCTACCACGCTACCTCACTACCACGCTACCTTTAATTTCGCTATTTCACCATTTCGCTATTTCACTATTTAATTATGCCCCACTATCATACTCTCGGCCAGGTTCCCCGCAAACGTCATGTGGTCTTTCGGAAGCCCGACGGAGCCCTTTATTCCGAACAGCTGGTTTCGACCGAAGGATTTTCAGATGCCTATTCCCTGGTCTACCATTGTCACCCGCCCACCATGGTGACCACGATTGATCCGGCCTACACGGTTGCACCCGTGGTGGCCGATGCGAAGAATATGCAGCACCGCCTTTTCAGGGGATTCGATGTGGTTCCTGCCGACGATTATCTCGAAAGCCGCATCCCGGTGCTGGTCAACGGCGACTGCCACATAAGCCTGGCTGCACCGCGCCTGTCGATGACCGGTTATTACTTCAAGAACTCGGGTGCTGATGAGATGATTTTTATCCATCGCGGGGAGGGAACACTCAGGACCATGTATGGCAATATCCCGTTTGGCTATGGCGATCACCTGCTGGTGCCGCGCGGGGTGATTTACCAGATGGAGTTCAACTCGGCCGACAACCGCCTTTTTATTGTTGAGTCATTTGCCCCGCTTCGGTTTCCAAAGAGGTACATCAACAAATTCGGTCAATTGCTCGAGCATGCGCCCTTCTGCGAACGCGATATCCGCAAGCCGCAGGTACTCGAAACACACGATGAAAAGGGGGACTTCCTGGTGAAGATCAAACGCGATGGCATGATATGGCCCTACCATTTTGCCACCCACCCGTTCGACCTGGTCGGCTGGGATGGATTTCACTATCCCTATGCCTTCTCGATCCATGATTTTGAGCCGATCACCGGCAGGTTGCACCAGCCTCCACCTGTTCACCAGACCTTCGAGACACCGGCCTTCGTTATTTGCGCTTTTGTCCCGCGGCTCTACGACTACCATCCCGGTTCGATTCCTGCTCCCTATAACCACAGCAATGTTGATTCTGACGAGGTACTCTATTATGTGGATGGCGACTTTATGAGCAGGAACAACATCAGGCAGGGAAATATCACCCTGCACCCGACCGGCATCGTGCACGGACCTCATCCCGGGGCGGTGGAGCGGAGCATCGGGGCAAAGGAGACCAAAGAACTTGCCCTCATGGTCGATACATTCAGACCCCTGCAGATTACCGCACAGGCCTTTGCGATTGAGGACCCGGAATACTTTAGGTCGTGGCTTTTTTAGGGAATGCAGGAATGCAAACGATGCAGGAATGCAGGCAATGCAAACAATGAAGGCAATTAAAAGGTCAGTCAAATTTTTAGCAATAAGTTTTTAATCAGCAATTTTAAAATTTTCAGATTTATATGGACACACAGCAGGATTTTTTACCGATAAACGGTACCGATTACGTTGAATTTTATGTGGGAAATGCCAAGCAGGCCGCACATTATTACCAGACTGCCTTCGGGTTTCAGCCGCTGGCCTATGCCGGGCTTGAAACCGGGTTGAAGGACCGCACCTCGTATGTGCTCCGCCAGGACAAGATCACCTTTGTGCTTACTACGGCGCTGGTTCCCGATTCACCGGTAGCCGAACATTGCAAACTTCACGGCGACGGTGTGAAGGTGGTGGCCCTTTGGGTGGATGATGCCCGGAAATCGTTTGAAGAGACCATGAAACGGGGGGCCAGGGCCTACCTGCAGCCCGCAGTTACCAGGGATGACAAGGGTGAGGTCGTCATGTCGGGTATTCACACCTACGGGGAGACTGTTCATGTGTTTGTCGAACGGAAAAATTACAGCGGTGTTTTCCTGCCCGGCTTTGTCAGATGGGAGCCATTCTACCGTCCCGAACCTGTCGGGTTGAAATACGTTGATCACATGGTGGGCAACGTAAACTGGGGAGAGATGGACACATGGGCGAAATTTTACCATGATGTGATGGGTTTCAACCAGCTGATCTCCTTCGATGATACCGATATCTCGACCGAATACACTGCCCTGATGAGCAAGGTGATGGCCAGCAGCAACCTCTATATCAAGTTCCCGCTGAACGAACCGGCCCACGGCAAGAAGAAATCGCAGATTGAGGAATATATTGACTTTTACAAGGGGGGCGGGGTGCAGCATGTCGCCATGGCCACCGACAACATTCTTGAAACGGTTGCGACGCTGAAAAGCCGCGGCGTTGAATTCCTCCGCGTGCCCGATGTTTATTACGACACCCTGATCAGCCGGGTGGGCAATATCGCGGAGACCATTGAACCATTGCGCGAGCTTGGCATCCTGGTTGACCGCGATGAGGACGGATACCTGCTGCAGATTTTTACAAAACCGGTGGAGGACCGCCCGACGGTTTTTTACGAAATCATCCAGCGCAAGGGGGCACGTTCTTTCGGAAAGGGCAACTTCAAAGCTCTGTTTGAGTCGATTGAGTTGGAGCAGGGAAAGAGGGGAACCCTGTAAATTTCAAGTTGTGATTTAAAAAATTGATTATGGATGCTTCATTGAGGTCGTGGATTGAGGTGGGGAGGGAGAGTGATTTTCCTGTTCAGAATATACCATTCGGGATTTTTAAAACCCCGGGCGACAAGGCCAGGGCCGCAACCCGGATCGGGGAGACGGTCATTGACCTGAATGCCCTTGCCCTGCATGGGTTTCTCGACGGGCTGGGACTGGCCCATGACATATTCAGCCATGATACGCTGAATCCTTTCATGGCACTTGGCAGGCCCCTATGCCGGACGGTACGCGAACGAATTGCCGGGATCTTTGAAGAAAACAACCCGTTGCTCAGGGATCACCCGGATAAGCAGGCTGAAATTCTCTTCCCGTTGCATGATGTACAGATGCTCATGCCGGTTCACGTGGGAGATTATACCGATTTTTACTCCAGCATCGAGCATGCAACGAATGTCGGGATCATGTTCCGCGACCCCGCGAACGCCCTCTTCCCGAACTGGAAACATCTCCCCGTGGGGTATCATGGCAGAAGCTCTTCAATCGTAGTTTCGGGGACCGGGATTCACCGTCCAAAGGGCCAGACCAAGGCCGATACTGCCGATGTCCCGGAGTTCGGCCCGTCGAAACAGGTTGACTTCGAACTTGAACTGGCCTTCATTACCTGTAAAAAGAGCCTCCTCGGCCAATCCGTATCAGCAGCCGAAGCCGAAGATCATATATTCGGGATGGTGATCTTCAACGATCTTTCGGCGAGGGATATCCAGCGCTGGGAATATGTGCCGCTCGGCCCCTTTCTTGCCAAGAACTTCGGTTCGGTAATCTCGCCCTGGATCGTGACCCTGGATGCAATGGAGCCCTTCAGGGTTGCGGGTCCCAAACAGGAGCCGGCAGTGCTTCCCTACCTGCAGGCAGAAGGAGACCGCAATTTCGATGTTCAGCTCGATGTCTTCATCATGCCTGAAAACCAGCCCGAACAGCTTGTAAGCCATTCCAACTTCAAATACATGTACTGGAACCCAGCGCAGCAGCTGGCGCATCAAACGGTGAACGGCTGCAACATAAACGTGGGCGACATTTACGGATCGGGCACCATCAGCGGACCTACACCCGATTCGCTCGGGTCGATGCTCGAAATCGCCTGGAAAGGGACCCGCCCGGTTAAAATGGCCGACGGCAGCGAACGGAAATTCATCAACGACAATGACACAGTGATCATGCGCGGGTATTGCGTAAAAGAGGACCTTAGGATAGGCTTTGGCGAAGCGGTGACGAAGATCCTCCCTGCTAATCCTTAACCCGTAACGCGTAACCCTTAACAAGTCACGCGTCACCAGTCACGCGTCACGAATCACGAATCACGCGTCACGTGTCACGAATCACGATAAACAAAAATATGAAAACAGATTCCAGGGAATATTTGCACTTCGACCCCAGGGAGACCTCGGTCCCGAAGTTTCACCACCTTATGCTGGGGGCCATTGCGCCGCGTCCGATTGCTTTTGCGAGTACCATCGACAGGGAGGGAAGGCCGAACCTGTCGCCTTTCAGCTTTTTCAATGCTTTCGGGGCCAATCCCCCGGTGGTTGTGTTCTCCCCTTCACGGCGCGGAAAAGACAACACCACCAAGCACACATACGACAATGTAAAGGAGGTTCCCGAAGTGGTGATCAATGCGGTAACCTATGAGATGGTGCAGAAGATGAGCGATTCAAGCGCTGATTTCCCGAAGGGGGTCAACGAATTCGAAATGGTTGGCTTTACGATGGAGCCCTCGGAACTGGTCAAACCCTTCCGGGTGAAGGAATCGCCGGTTCAGTTTGAATGCAAGGTGTTGCAGGTGATTGAGACCGGCTATGGAAATGCCGCCGGGAACCTTGTCATCTGTGAAATCCTGCGGATCCATGTCAACCCTGAGGTCATGGACGAACAGGGAAGGATAGACCCCCATAAAATCGACCTGGTTGGCCGGCTCGGGGGCGAATACTATGTGCGTGCCTCAGGTTCGGCACTTTTCGAACTTGCCAAGCCCGAATGACGGGTGCAGGCTGACCTCTTTGACGGATCAGCCGGTAACGGCGCGGTGTACCGCACATCATCCAGGAAAAAAGGGCGCAGCCTGTTGCATATTATCAATGAAAGCAAGGAAAATATGGAAATGAACGAAATCCTCGATAAGCTTCCCAGGCACCTGATGAGCCTGGTGATTGACCAGCCATATAACGAATATACGCCCCAGGATCACGCCCTGTGGCGCTATGTGATGCGCCAGAATGTACGCTATCTTGGAAAAGTGGCTCATGGTGCCTACCTGGATGGTTTGCGTAAAACGGGCATCAGCCTTGAGACCATCCCCAGCATGTACGGGATGAACCGGATCCTAAAGGATATCGGGTGGGCGGCTGTTGCGGTGGATGGCTTCGTGCCCCCTTCGGCCTTTATGGCCTTCCAGGCCTACAATGTGCTGGTCATCGCGGCCGATATAAGGCCGATGGACCAGATCGGCTATACACCTGCGCCTGACATCATCCATGAGGCGGCCGGTCATGCACCCATCATCGCCGATCCGGAATATGCCGATTTCCTGCGCCGGTTTGGCGAAATCGGGGCGAAGGCCTTCCTTTCCCCCCAGGATTATGCCCTGTATGAAGCCATCCGCCATCTTTCGATCATCAAAGCCGATCCCTATTCCGACCAGGAGGCGATCCGGCAGGCGGAGCAGCAGCTTGCCGATATCTCAAACAGCATGGGAGAACCCTCGGAACTGGCGCGCATACGCAACCTTCACTGGTGGACCGTTGAATATGGCCTGATCGGGGATCTGAACGATCCGAAGATATACGGTGCCGGGTTGCTTTCATCGATCGAGGAGAGCTTTCTCTGTCTTCAGCCGTCGGTAAAAAAGATCCCGCTTACCATCGAAACGGCCCGTTACAATTACGACATTACCGAACCCCAGCCCCAGCTCTTTGTCACTCCCGATTTCGAAACCCTGAACCGGGTGCTCGATCAATTTACCGATACGATGGCCTTGCGCAGGGGAGGGTTGTATGGCCTGAAGCAGGCAATCCGGTCAGGCAATACCGCTACCTGTGTCTATAGTTCCGGACTCCAGGTGTCCGGTACCTTTTCGGAGGTAACCGAGAAAAACGGGGAACCGGTTTATATTAAAACCACGGGTCCGTCGAACCTTAACTTTGACGGGAAGGAGTTGGCGGGTCACGACCGCAAATATCATGCACATGGATTTGGCTCGCCGGTAGGAAGGGTGAAAAATCTATCCGTTTCCCTTGAAGATTTCTCGGAAGAGGAGCTGGACCAGGTAGGGCTAACCGCAGGAGAACCGGTGACATTGGATTTTGAGTCCGGAGTCAGGGTGGCGGGAACGCTGGTCAGCCGTACCATTTGCGACGGCCGCCCTGTGCTGATCAGCTTCAGCGCGTGCCGTGTGACCTATGAGGATAAAATCCTCTTTGAACCTGGATGGGGAACCTACGACATGGCCCTGGGCAGGCGGATTGTTTCGGCCTTCTCCGGTCCTGCCGATCCTGATGCCTTTGGGCTCAGCTACCCGGCGCCGGAGGAAAAGACGCATAAGTTCCTGCACACGGAACAGGCGAAGCAATTGTTTGCGCTGTACCAGCAGGTCCGCACCATACGTGAAGAGAACTGTTCATTTGCCTTATTGCCATCTATCTGGCAGGAGCTGAAGGAAAACCACCCCGGCGACTGGCTCTGTGCACTTGAAATCCTTGAGTTGCTGAAGACGAAACAGCTGGATAACAGTCTCATGGCGGATATTACCCGTTTCCTCACGGAAAAGAGAGCAGAGGGGACGAGGATGTCCAAACTGATTGATGACGGGTTTGCCCTGTTATAAGGGAATTGCCATGAAAACCAGGGTGCCGGTTGTTCCCGGGTTCACGGAAATAGAGGTTATTTAACTTTATGGCCGCCGTGTTTCCTGAATCTGATAATCCCCCTGATGAGGATTGTCATAGTGATCGTGGTGATCCCCAGCACAAAATATTCGATATTATCAACCGATGCAGGTATCTTCCTTCCTATAAAATAACCCAACGGAATCAGTGTGGCTGCCCATAAAACCGCTCCCGACACGTTGAATACCGTGAACTTCCATAATTCAAGGTCGATTGCGCCCGCCAGTATGGGTACGAAGGTGCGGACAACGGGGATAAAACGTCCGCCGATAATGGCAACGCCCCCGTATTTTTCATAATAGGCATGTGATTTTTCGAGGTGACGTTGTTTGAAGAAAAAGGTGTCCTTTTTAAGGAAAAGGCGTTTCCCGAGAAATTTGCCGGTGAAAAATCCCAGGAAATTCCCTGCAATTGCGGCAAGGGCCACACTGAACACCAGCAGCCAGAGATTCACCGAGAGATTGCTTCCGCAGAGCAGCCCGGCCGTAAACAGCAGGGCATCCCCCGGAAAGATAAACCCGATAATTATCCCGCTTTCGGCAAAGATCACGATCAGCAGGAGCGCCAGTCCTCCATATTGTATTAATTTTTCCGAATTAACGAGGATCTCGAAAAACGCCCTGAGTTGTTCCATAAAAGAGGAGCTCACTTAGAGGTGATCTCGTTAAAAATCCCGGTGATTACCTCCCTGTATTGTTCCGGCGCCTCCACGTATCCCCAGCCGTTTTCCATTTCGACAATACCGCCCAGTGCCGAATCATCGGAGGGGACGATTCCGTATGGAATGTTACGATCGGTAAGAATTTCTTCCAGCAAACCTGCTTCAAATTCACTGTTCAGAACGAGGATCTTTTCATAGGTTTCCATAGCTGCTTAATTTTCATCTAAGATACATCACTTTCTTTAATTTTTCTCAGGATTTAACTGTTTTCTGGAAAGGATTCAGCATTGAGAATATTGATTTGCCCCCTCGTTCGAAATAGCCGCCGCTGACCACCTTCACCTCATCAATCGTGTAAAAGGCTGTTGGATTGAACTGCCTGATAATTCCGATCACCTGGCGGGCCTCCTTCCGGCGGATGGTGGTGAAGAGCATTTTTGTCGGCCCCATCATCCCGTCGACAGGAACAACGGTCACCCCGTAGTTGTGACTGCGCAAATTGTTTATCAGGTCAGTGGTGTCTTTCCTGGGGATTACACGTATCACGACAGTCCCGATGGAGAGGGCCTCTTCGAGGAGGATCCCGATGTAGTTACCGGTTGCATATCCTGTTGCAAATGCGAGGTAGCAGTAAACGTTATCGAGGTGCTTCATGATCTGGCCGATGGCTACCAGCCAGATAAATGATTCAAAAAAGGCAAAGAAGGGAGCCAGGTGTTTTAGTCCCTTTGCAGCAAAGATAAGGCGAAGGGTGCCGATTGACTGGTCGACGATGCGGAAAACAAATATCAGCAGGGGGAGGACCAGGTACATAAAGGTTGCGTCGTCAAAAAACCGGGCGAAATATTCGAGATTCATAGGCGGAAGACTTTAGATTAAGTTTTATTGGTTTGCTGAGAGTTTTAACCCGATAATTCCCAGGACTATCAGTGTGGCGGAGGCAATCCTGAAGAAGCCGGCAGGGTCATCGAAGAGGATGATTCCCAAAATAAAAGCCCCGGTTGCACCGATGCCTGTCCAGATGGCATAGGCGGTTCCCATGGGGATGGTTTTCTGGGCAAGCCAGAGGAACACGCCGCTGGCGGCCATACTTAAAATTGCAAAAACGATCCACCCGATTTTTTGGGTTTCCCGGGTTTGGGAGAACTTCAAACCCAAAGGCCAGCCGATTTCCATCAGGCCGGCGATAAACAGGTAAATCCATGCCATGTCATGTAGAATTTACCTGCAAACTTAAGCAATCGCGGGGAAAAAATCAGGAAAGCCGGGAAAACCCACTCCTTATCAGGCCCTGACTTTATGCAGGCGCGAAAAGGCTGCAAACAGGAAATAGACCAGCGACATAAAAACAGTTCCGCAGATCAGTCCCGGGTTTAACATGACAATATGTTTCAGGCTGGTAAAAAGCAGGCTGAAAAGGCTTTGAAAGCCATGAACCAGCGGATTTAAAATGGATGGAAAAGCGTGAAGCAGAACAGAGAAGATATCAAGGCTTGCAAACAACTGGTGAATCGTTTCCATGGGATAAGAATTTCTTCCAAAATTAATCCGGCAAGGCCCTGTGGCAAATATAAATTCTATGAATCACCGGAAAGAGGGGGTTGAATGCCGCTCACGGGTGGCTGAAAGGGTCATGAACTACCCAGCTCCTCTTTTAACTCTTCGGCCTTTTCTTGAAGCTGCTGCAAAAGGACAGGGATATTCTCACGGAAGTATTTAACCAGTTTTGGCAGTTTTTCAAGGTTTTTCCCGGTCAGCGCGTAATCGTGGATGAGGTTTATATTCGACCGCAGGTTTCCTGAGGCGAGCAGGTCAATGCTCGATTTGATTTTATGGGCGGCCTTTGCAATCCCGTCGATATTGTTCTGGTCAAAGGCCCTAAGGAGAGAATCAGAAAAGCCCGGGGTTACTTCAATAAACTTTTCAATAAGATCGATGATTTCAGCCTGGTCGCCGTCAAGCAGTGTTGAAAGTTTGTCGAGATCATAATGAACTTCGTGTCGTGCCACCCGGGTAGCAGCGGCAGGAAAGTGCTCTGCCTGATCGGTAACATAGCGCGGAGGGATATCGAACGCCGAAAGCAGGGTGGCGAACAGGGTCTCCTCTTCAAAGGGTTTTGTAATGTAGCCGTTCATCCCCGCTTCATACGATCTGTCAATTGCCTCTTTTGTGGCAAATGCAGTGAGAGCGATCACCTTTGTTGTGATACCAAGTTCTTTCCGGATGATCGTGGTGGCCGAGTATCCATCCAGCTCAGGCATCTGCATATCCATCAGGATAAGGTCATAGCTCTTTTGCCTCACCATGTCGATAGCCTCCCTGCCGTTAGCCGCCATATCGACCCGAATGTTCCATTTTACAAGAATCGACCTGGCGATGAACCGGTTGAATTCATTGTCCTCAACTACGAGGATCGACCTTCCTTTAAGCGCTTCAGGGTCGATAAAAATCT
>JBAXFZ010000076.1:0-12709 GCA_037139685.1 Bacteroidota bacterium | reverse complement strand
CACCTCCGCTTCACTGACATTATCCATCCCGAAGGCGATGTTGCTGAAAACCGTGTCATTGAATAAGATTGTCTCCTGCGATACGATACCCATCAAACCTCGCAGATCGCGGATCACAAGATCACGGATATCGATGCCGTCGATAAAAATACCTCCGCCAAGGCAGTCGTAAAACCTGGGCAGCAGGTCCACCATGGTTGACTTGCCTCCGCCCGACGGGCCGACAACTGCGATGGTACGGCCTTTGGGGATGACAAGGTTGATGTTTTTCAGCACGGGTGCGGCCACATAAGAAAAATGGACATTCCTGTATTCAATTTCGTTGAAGAATTCCTTTTTAGAAATGGCATCCGGTTTTTCCTCGATCACCTCCGGTTCAGCCAAAACCTGTTCGATGCGGTCGACCGAGGCCGCCCCCTTCTGAATATTGTAAAAAGCCTGGGTTATCGACTTTGCAGGCGGCATCAGCTGGGAGAATATCCCAAGATAAACCAGGAAGGCGGCAGCATCCAGGAAGTTGCCGGGGGTGAAAACCAGTTTCCCTCCATACCATAAGACAATCGTAACGACACAGGCGCTCAGAAACTCACTCAGCGGCGAAGCCAGGTCCCGTTTCCTGTACAACCTGATCATCAGCCGGTTGTAGTCATGGTTGGTCATTTTAAAGCGCTTGTCGGCGAATTCAATGGCATTGAACGCCTTTATAATACGCAAACCTGAAATGGTCTCCTCGATCATTGAAAGCAGTACCCCCATCTTGTACTGTCCCTTATCGGAGGTGCGCTTAAGGCTCTTCCCTATCCTTCCGATAATAAAACCGCTGATCGGAAGCAGAACCAGAACGAAAACAGTGAGCGAAGGGCTGATAACGAAGAGGGTCACCAGGTATGTAATCATTGTAATCGGGTCACGGAAGGCCATTTCAAGAGAGCTCATGATGGACCATTCGATCTCCTGTACATCGGTAGTCATGCGGGCAATGATATCCCCCTTCCGCTTTTCATTAAAGTAGGATAACGGGAGGATAAGGATTTTCAGGTATAGGTCGTTGCGAAGGTCCTTTACAACCCCGTTGCGCACCACGGCTAGGAAATACATCGCCAAATACCGAAAAAGGTTTTTCAGGAAATAGAGGATGATAATGACCAGCCCAATGTATACAAGCATCTTCTCATTTCCGTACTTTTCGAGCATCTGCCCGGTATAGAAATAAAAGTTGTCCTTAATCGAATTTATCTCAAGGTGCAGCGGAGGTGCGACATGCGGGATGGCCATCTGGTGAAACAGCATCTGCAAAACGGGGATAAACAGGGCAAAGGAGACAAGTGAAAAGAGGACCGAAAGGATATTGAAAACGACGTTCAGCATGGCATACCCCCAATAAGGGCCTGCATAGCGAAGAATTTTGAAGAAACTTTTCATTGCTGCAAAGATAAAAGTTTACCATGAATTATTCATACGCATTTTGAACATTCAAACGGTGAAGGAAAATTTATAGATATTCCCGGCAGCCCCAAAAAATCAACCTTATTTTATGAAATATTTCATGTTTTGCAAAATTTCATCCCATCACATAAATATATATGTAAATTTGTCGCCGTCAATTGAAGGGGAAAATTCCATCTCCGAAGTGTAATACGACCGTTAACCAAAACTGAGAATATGAAAAATGTTTTGATTCTTTTCGGGATTTTTATCATCCTGGCGGGCGCTGCCTGCAAGAAGAGCAGTTCTGCCGACACGGCTAGTGGTTCAACCCTCAAGTTCACGAAGCTGATGGCAGCCGATACGGTTATTAAGGTGAATGATGCAACCACCATTACAGCTGTTGCCTCGGGTGACGGATTATCCTATAAATGGACCGCCTCCTACGGAACATTCATCGGCAGCGGAGCCACGGTGCAATGGACGGTATGCCACCAGGATAAATTTTCGATCAATTGCGAAGTAACTGATAAGTATAACCACGCCGAAACAAAAAACATCGTTGTCAGGTCAGTTAATTAAACCCGCCTTAGCTTTTCTTATAGGCGTTTCCTGCCTGTTTTCACCCAATTCCCTGAAGGCCCAGTGTTGTTCGACCGGCAGTCCCGTCGGCGCATCCGTATATGTGGGGGTGCTGGGAAAGAATTACCTCCGTGCAATAACCTATTTCCGGCACAGTTACTCGGATACCTATTACCAGGATGACCATAAATCGGCAGAAAACAGTCTTTTATACAATTCCAGTTTTAATTATACCGGTATTTCAGTGGGTTACGGCATTACCAAACGACTGACCCTGGAGGCGGATGCAGGATACTACTTTGACAAAACACAAAACGGTCATTACCGGCTTCATGATTCAACGGTAAACTTTCAGACCCGGGGAAACGGATTGTCGAACGGGACCATTACAGTTAAATACGGGGATTATATCAAGCCTTCGCAACAGATCGAGATTACCTCCGGGCTTGCCTTAAGGTTCCCCTTTTCCACAAATCCCCAGATGAAAGAGGGAGTCCAGCTCAACCGTGACGTACAGCCATCGACCAATGCCTTCGGCATCTCTGAAATGATCTTCTTCAGCAAGGGGTTTCAGCAGATAACCCTGAGGATTTTTTCCATCAACCGGTATGATTACAACTTTGCCGACAGGCAGAAATACAAATACGGCAACATCCTGCTCAATTCTGTTTTTGTCTCCAAGAAAATCTTCAAATACTGTTTCGGCATAGTGCAGATCCGCAACGAATGGAAGACCAATGACAAGGATATGTCGTTACCCGGCCTCAACGGCGACCACAAAGTTACCGATTCAGGGTATGACCTTGTGACCGTCTGCCCTCAGCTGAGCTACAGCATTGCCGGGAAATGGAATCTCACAGCCCTCTATGACATCCCCGTTTACAAGAAGTACAATGGAAAGCAGATGACACCGGCATGGTCATTTGCACTGAGTCTTACCCGCGACTTCAACCTGGGGAAAAAGTTGCCGGAAATTAAAACTGAGAAGATCAACTAACCGTTATTCTTTACTCCTCCGCATCAAGAAATTCATCCGCATCGTCGTAAACCTCCAGCTTACGGCCAAGCAACGGCAATACCTTGCCGGTGACCATTCCTGTCACGATTGCCACCCCGATCGTAATTAATATCCCGTAAAGCTGGCTTTCCATGTGGAGACCCTTTATGATTGGCAGTGCAACCAGTCCGCCCATCAAACCGGGAAGACCATGGAGGTTTGTAACGCCGCAGGTATCGATGATCTTCATCAGTTTCTGCTGTTTCGACTGGATTACGGCAAACCCGAAGGTTGACAGCCCACCGGCCATGATGCCGATAAACACGGCCATGGTGTGGCTTGCGGCCGCACAGGTAGAGCCGATTGCAACACCGCCCGCCAGGGCTGCATTGGCAATATCGGCGATACTTATCTTCTTGCGGATGGATACAGAAACGAGATAGGTGGTAAGGGTTGATCCGCAAAGCGCCATGATTACATTGACAACTGTATGGGGCATAAGTGCTGCCGGGACGAGGGCTGCACAAAAGCTGGGCCAGAAGATCCAGAGCATCATACTCCCCAGCATCGAATAGCGGTCGCTGGTGGAGTCAGTCTCAATGGTTGTTTCATACTCCTGTTTTGTTGTCATTGTAAGGGCAACTCCCAATCCGAAGATGGCGCCAAAAGCATGGATGACGATAGAACCGCCAGTATCGACAACTGCGCCAGGCGCTATCAGCCCAAGTCCCCCGTTAAGGACTATCCATTCGTTAAACATGTAGAAAGGAACAAACAGCAGTCCAAGCAACACATACTGCTGCATCTTTAACCGGCCAAGAACAGCACCGGCGGCAATGAGCAGGCTGGCTGCGCCGAATTCGGCAAGGATAAGCCTGCGGATCTCCCCTTCGGAGTCACCCAGGCCGACCTTGTTGACAAGCATGTAGAGGGGCAGGGACGTGCTCACGAGTAAAAAGGTGGCCGTAAGTGCTGAACGTCCATATTTCCTGACGAAAACCATTAAAAATCCAAAACCGATCAGCAACATGGCCATGATATGGATGGCGCGGTTGTACTGCTGATCATCAACTATACCTGCAGCAAGGGTGTTGTTTGCCTCATCGGCAGCACTTGCCAGGAACGGGAGTCCCATAGCAATGAGTAGAAAAATAGCCGTTTTGTAGTAACTGTTTAGTCTCATAGATTTGTGTGTTTCGTGAATTACCGGAATAAAAGTCCGCAAAAGTATTGTTAAATTTTTCACTATGCAAGAAATACTTACCCTTGTAAGTGGAATACTTAATTGCAAAGGGCAAAATGCAAAATGCTGGAATGAGGGAGTGGTGCGGAGGGAACCGGTTTACCGAAATATTTAATACCTTTGTACCATGGAATCGACCCGCCAACAAAAAATTTCACGCCTGATTCAAAAAGACTTAGGCACTATTTTCCAGCAGGAAAGCCGTAACCTGTTTGATGGAGCACTTATAACGGTAACCAAGGTGCAGGTTTCGAAAGATCTTGCCATAGCAAAAATATACCTGAGCCTGTTTATAACCACCGATAAGCAGGTTCTACTTGAAAAGATCAGGCATCACGGGCGTGAAGTGCGCCATTTCCTTGCGCTGCGCGTGCACAACCAGCTGCGCATTATGCCCGATCTGCAGTTTTTCCTGGATGATTCGCTGGATTATATTGATAACCTGGACCAATTGCTTAAATAGCGAGGTAGCGAAATGGCGGATTGCGAAGCAATCGCGAACACCCGGAAAAAATAAATGTGACGTGAGATAATAGCGAAAAATGAAATTACAATTATGCAATACGATCCGATAAAGAAGTCACTTGGGAAGGTATTTAACAAAACACCGTTATTAAGGATTTTGTTTTACAAGCTGCTGGATCTCCTGCTTTTACGGGCCTGGCATGTCAAGAGGGAGATCAGGGTTTGGGCAAGGGAAATCAGGAACAGGGACAACCAGCCCGTGGATTCATCCTCAGGTACCTTGAGTCACAGCCAGCACCCGCTTCAAACCCCTGCACGGTATATCCTCGATGCAGGTTCCGGTTTCGGGCAATACAGCTACTTTCTTTCGGGTCTTAACCCCTTCTGGTTTGTTGATGCCGTTGACGTTAAAGAGGAGCAGATTGCCGACTGCAATGCCTTTTTCGCGCAGATCAACCGGAAAAATGTAAATTTTGACATTGCCGACCTGACGCGGTTTTTAATCCCTGACAAGTTCGACCTGATCCTTTCGGTTGACGTGATGGAACACATCGCCGATGACGAAGCGGTATTCCGCAATTTTTACGATTCACTCACCCAGCAGGGGATGGTGCTTATTTCCACCCCGTCGGACCAGGGTGGTTCTGATGTTCATGATCATGAAGAGGGCGGGTCGTTCATCGACGAGCATGTCCGTGACGGCTATAATATTACCGACATCCGGGAAAAGCTGAAACGCGCCGGGTTTACGAAAACCGAAGCGCGCTTTACCTACGGAAACCCGGGAAAGATTGCCTGGACCCTTTCAATGAAGTACCCGATCCTTATGCTGAACAGGTCAAAACTCCTCTTCGTTGTTCTCCCATTCTATTACCTTCTCTCCTACCCTGTTGCCTTTTTCTGCAACTGGCTCGACACCCGGATGGATCATAAAACCGGGACAGGACTGATTGTGAAGGCATGGAAATAACAAATAGCGAGGTAGCGAGGTGGCGAGGTAGCGAAACATTGCAAATCGCAAAGCGTAATCGTAAATCGTGAACCGTAAATCCGAAATCGTTGAATTTTCCCTTCTACATAGCCCGCCGGTACCTGGTTTCTAAGAAATCGCACAACATCATCAACATCATTTCCGGTATTTCGGTGGTCGGGGTAGCTATAGGGGCCATGGCCCTTATCATCGTACTATCGGTTTTCAATGGCTTTGACAGCCTCGTTGTTTCACTCTTCAGCACCTTCAACCCCGGTATCCAGATCACCCCCGTCCATGGAAAAACCTTCAACCTTGCCGAGATCCCCGTCGACCGGCTGAGGAAAATACCCGGTGTTCTGCATATCACGGAGGTCATCGAAGAGGATGCCCTGATGAAATACAAGGAAAACCAGAGTATCGTCACAATCAAAGGGGTAAGCGAGGAGTATACCAGGATGAGCGGCCTCGATTCCATGATGGTGGAGGGAAGTTTCAGCCTGCAGGATGGCGGCAAGGACTTTGCCGTCCTGGGGTATGGACTGGCCAGCACGCTGAATGCCAACCTGAATGACTATCTCAACCCGATCACCGTATATGTTCCCAGGCGTGATGCATCATTTTCAGGCGGTTTCGAAAACGCTTTTAATTCCGAGGTTATCCTTCCATCAGGTTTTTTCCAGATACAATATGAATATGATATCAAATATGCCATCCTGCCCCTGCGGTTTGTAAAAAAGCTGCTGTCATATGATAATGAGCGGACGGCACTTGAGGTTGACCTGGCAAAGGATGCTGACCAGAAAAAAATCCAGGGTCAGATAGAAAACCTTGCCGGGAAAAAGTTCATCGTGAAAAACCGCTACCAGCAGCAGGAGATCCTTTACAAGATCATGGTTTCTGAGAAAAACTATATTTTCATGATCCTCACCCTGATCCTCGTAATCGCCACCTTTAATGTAATCGGGACCATCTCGATGCTTATCCTGGACAAGAAAAAGGATATCGCGGTATTGCAGAGCATGGGGGCGACACAGCGGCTGATACGCCGGATCTTCCTCATGGAGGGAATGCTTATATCGCTGATCGGCGCAGTGCTCGGCCTTGGACTTGGAGCCCTTATATGCTGGATCCAGATCCGGTTCGGACTGGTTCGCCTGGGAGCAGCCGACAGCAGTTTTGTCGTCAGCACCTACCCGGTTCATATGCAGGTATCCGATTTCCTGGTAGTGTTCCTGACCGTCGCAGCGATCGGCTTTATCGCCTCCTGGTACCCGGTATACAACATTAAAAAAATTCATTTCGGGCAAATCAAGCTCGATTAAGTGATTTTTTCAGCCAACTGTTATTTAATTATCATTAAATTTGTTAGACAAAATTGTTTTTGGTTCGGTATTAAAATTCCGCCTTATGCGCAAAATTCATCTCTGCCTTGTCCTTATCATCTGGTCAATTTCGTTAAATGCATCAACCTGGATCGAAATCACCTCACCTGTCAGGTCACCTGCAAGAACCAGGCTGGTCACTTCAAATATCGAACATTCGGTTGTCCGATTTACACTCGACGGATTTAACCTCCGCGAAGTACAAACCCCTGCAGGGCCGGCATTCGTTGTTGAGCTCCCCAAATCCACCCCGGTTCAGGAAGCCGGTGCCCCCGACCTGCCAAAAATGACTGTCTCCCTTGTTATCCCCGACCAGGCAGGGATGGAGGTCCGCGTCATTTCATCCGCTTTCAGGGATTACCCGGGAATGGCGATTGCACCTTCAAAAGGGGTTATCATGCGCGATGTTGATCCGTCAACGGTGCCCTTTCAATACGCCGGGTGCTACTCGACGGACAAATTTTTCCCGGGAAACCTTGCATCCACGCGCGAACCCTATATCATCAGGAATCTGCGCGGGCAAACCGTGATCGCCTATCCATTCCAGTACAATCCTGTCACCAAAATCCTGCGCGTTTATTACGATATGACCGTTGAGCTGTTTAAAACCAATGAAAACGGCATCAACCCGATCCAAACCAATACAACCGGCAAAAAAGTCCCGCAGGGTTTTCTCCCGGTATTCCGGCATCAGTTTGCCAACCTCTCCGCTTTGAGTTACACTCCGCTGGCGGAATACGGCAATCTCCTGGTGATCTGCTACGGCCCCTTTATGAACGCCATGCGCCCCTATGTTGCCTGGAAGCAGGCCGAAGGGTATCGCACCGAGATGATCAGTAAAGACTCGGCAGGAAATACAGCCGCCGCCATCAAATCGTTTATAGCCAACTACTATGCAACGAAGGGACTCACCCATGTACTGCTGGTAGGCGACTCACCCCAGATCCCCACAAATACCGGGAACGGGCTGGGTGGACCTTCCGACAATGCCTACGGTTATTTAGCCGGGAATGACCATTATGCCGATGTGTTCGTAGGCCGTTTTTCGGCTGAAACGGAGGAACAGGTGCAAACCCAGGTGCAGCGCACGCTCGATTATGAAGAGAATCCCCAGTTCCTTACCGACGACTGGTACACAACCGTCATCGGGATCGGTTCGGACCAGGGCCCCGGCGACGACAACGAGATGGATTTTGAACATATCAGGAACCAGCAGACCAAGCTTCTGGCCTATACCTATACCTCGAACCCTGAGCTTTTCGACGGTTCACAGGGCGGCAATGACGCCCCCGGGAACCCGACACCGGCCATGGTAAGCACGGAGGTAAACAACGGCGCCGGGCTTATCCTTTATACCGGCCACGGGAGCAATACCTCCTGGGGAACCTCCGGGTTCAGCAACACCAATGTCAACCAGCTCACCAACGCCGGCAAATTGCCCTTTATCTGGTCGGTGGCATGCGTTAACGGCAATTTTACTGCAGGAACCTGTTTCGCCGAAGCGTGGCTGCGTGCATCGCAGAACGGACAGCCGACGGGAGCCCTTGCATTCCTGGGCTCCACCATCAACCAGAGCTGGAACTCCCCGATGGAGGGTCAGGATGCCATGACCGACATCCTGGTCGAAACAGATTCAACCAATATTAAACGGACATTTGCCGGGTTGTCGATAAACGGCTGCATGGAGATGATCGATGCCTATGGCACAGATGGCTCAAATATGGCTGATACCTGGACTATTTTCGGGGACCCGACCATCATGGTAAGAACAGCGCTGCCGCAACCAATGGCGGTATCCTATGATACGATGCTCTTTGTCGGAGATTCATATCTTGCAGTCGTATGCGGGGTGAATGATGCAAGGGTAACCGCGACACTGGCCGATACGATACTGGCTACGGGCCTTGTCGTCAACAACACGGCAAATCTTACATTTCCCGCCCTGACCACACCGGATGATACGATTCGCCTGGTCGTCACTGCCTACAATATGCTGCCATACCAGGGCCAGCTGATTGTTCATGCCATTCCATCCCCTGTCGTGGCCGGTTTTACCGCATTTCCGACGCATGTATCGCCGGGTAACCATGTTAGCTTCTCCGATACCTCCTCGGGGGGCACAACAAACCGGCAGTGGAGCTTCCCTGGAGGGACCCCCTCTTTCTCAACAGATAAAAATCCTGTCATCACTTATGATAACAAGGGATTCTACGATGTTCAGCTGATTTCAGGAAATTCAATATCCGCCGATACCCTTGTAAAATCGTCTTACATTACGGTTGACTTTCCTTCGCATGCAGGAGATAAAACAGCTTCAGTCAGCTGTTCGGTATCCCCCAACCCGGGCAACGGCCGTTTCATCCTGACCCTCGGCACACCGGGTAACGAGCTCCTGGGATTAACGATCTATAACTTGGTGGGAACAATCGTTCAACACGAAGATGATTTTCTCTGCACGCGGCACACCAACAAAATCCTCGACCTGGCATTCCTGCCCGACGGGGTTTATTTCCTCAGGGTGGATGGAGTCAATGAAACGTTGATCAGGAAACTGGTGATCAGGAAGTAACTGCTACCCTATCTTTACACAGGTCATGGACAGTGACCCAAGCACAACCTTGTCGTTGAAAATATAGACATTGTCCTGCTCCTCCTGCAATGCAAGGATATAGAGCAGGGGCAGGAAATGTTCCGGTGTCGGAATGGCAAGATCGAAAGCTTTTCCCTGCGATTTGTAATCGACGAGTTGCCTGTGGTCGCCGGCCACGATGAATTTTTTCATGGTTGCATCGGCCTCCAGCGCCCAATCAAAACCATACTCGGCCTCCTCTATCTTTTCCCATGCGACCATGCCCAGGTTATGGACCAGGTTCCCGCTGCCGATGATCAAAACTCCCTTTTTCCGCAGCGAGGCAAGCTCCCGGCCGAGATCATAGTGGTACTGTGCAGGCTGGCTGTAGTCGAGGCTCATCTGGATGACCGGAATATCGGCTTTGGGATATAACACCTTCAGCAAGCTCCAGCAACCATGATCCAGGCCCCACTGTTCATCAGGACCAACAGTGTTTTTTGTGACCAGGTTTACCACCTCCTTTGCGAGTTCAGGACTTCCTGGGGCAGGGTACTGAACCTCGAACAACTCCCGGGGAAACCCTCCGAAATCGTGGATGGTCCGTGGATGCTCCATGGCCGTCACATAAGTCCCGTTGGTCTCCCAGTGCGCCGAAATGCAGAGGATTGCTTTTGGATTCGGGACAGAGAGCCCGACCATTTTCCAGCCCTGCACATACTGGCTGTCATCGAGGGCATTCATCGGGCTGCCATGACCCAGGAACAAAACCGGCATCAGTCCTGAGCTGGGAAGAGACGCCGTGATTTTTTTCAGATCCGCCACTTTTTTGGCCAGTCCTGAAGCGGGCATTGAACTTAAAACCTGCAGGAATTTCTTTCGGTCCATTAACTTGCTTTCATTCGCTGATCGGCCCGTGGGCCCTGTTGCTACAATAGGGATGGCTGTCAGGGCCTGATCACAGGCGATTTGGTCACATGCAGCACCTCCCTGGTACCGGCATCCATGATAAAGGCAATCACGCTGCAATGGGCCGGGACCCAGGATTTGGGGGTGAAATCGAATGAGTAGGTTTTTGAATAGATGGCATTCGCGGCGGGACTGGCGGCGATCTCCTCCCCGAAGCTGCCGTTGACCGAACCCCTGAGGATATGCATGAAGGTAAAATTCTTTATGATCGGGGTCGAATCGGGTTTGATGCTGTTTAGCTGTCCGCCATGGATACTGTCTTCCAGGATGCAGACACAAAGGTTTACCGGGGAGGTAAAACCGAGCAGGAACTTTGTATCAACCTGGATGCTGACTGTTCTATTCGCACTGTTGTAGGTATTGTTCAGAACCATGATGGCGGCCTTGGGCAGTTTAAGCACCGAGTCGATGGCATTGTTCCAGTCGGAGGGCAAAAAAGATATCTTGGTCTTATAGGGCCTCCTGTTTACCATTCCCTTGGGATTCTGGTCAATATTAAAGCCGCTGTAGCTGTACCATTCGTTGCCGGCAGCAGAGGTGTAATCGGCCGTAAGGTAGGGCACATAATGGGTCAGGTCGGGTTTTGCAAAGCTGCCTGCATGGACACCGATCACGAAAACCTGTCCCTTGTATGCTTCCTGGAGCGTGTTGGCTGTTTTGGCGGCCGGGGCGCAGTTAACACAGGTATGGCCCGTGTAATCCTCCAGGAGTATGGTCCGTGTATTTGTGTCGATGACAACTGGCTTGATTGTATAGTGGGAATAGGGTTCATCGATCTTTGTACATTGCAGCAGTAACACTGAAATGAACAGCAACATCATTAATTGGATAATCCGCTTCATCTTGTCTTTTTTTTAATTATTCGGTTTCTCGCTTTCCAGACTGGCCCGGCCGTCAGAAACTGGTTGTCAGGGTCATGGTTATGCCATTGGTAGCAGGTACATAGCGGCAGACGCCACCGACACAAATGATACCTTCGCGCTGCCTGCCCCATGAGAGGGAAAAACGTGAAGTGTGGTTGGTATACCCGGCACTTACCAGGTAATAGTTCAGGCGCTGGGCCGGAATTTTGTTCCCGACATTATACTGGTCCTGGACTGAAAAAAACCAATCCGGGGAGATGGTCAGTTCGACAAGACCGGCAATCCAGTTCCCCTTGTCCTGTTTGGTAAGCAATCCCTGGATTTCCCACCTGAGGTTGTGCTTTTTCGTGATGCTCCAGGAGATGTCGGCAATCCCGATCTTCGAATAGACGATCCCATACTGATCAACATGACCCTCAACAACATCTTTATTATAGGCCTGGTAGAGCAGGGTAAAAATTCCTGACCATTTTTTGCTGAATTTCTTGCTCACCTCAATGTTGTTGTCCTGGTAATACAGGGTGTTCCCCATACCAAAGAAGGTGGATTTGTATCCAAGGGTCCCGGTCTGGCCGATGCTGGTAGACTCATCAAGCCGGGTTTTCTTAATCCCGGTTACCTTTGAACCATTTAAAGCGAACGACAAACCGGTTTTACCACCAAGAAATGTGTTTTTCGGAATATGACAGGTTATGGTTCCTGCAAATCCCACCTCTCCGTCGGGCTGGGTTGCGTATGGGTACATGCTGGCAAGGGCGTATGTGTGTTGCTTGGTAATGGCGGGAAGATAGTTAAGGTCGGCCATATTGTTTACAATAGTACGGTCGGACTTGTAACTCATGTTGTCGATCCATTTCGACATAAACTGCATTCCCATACCCTTTTCCGAAAATGAAAGACTGGAAAACACACCGTTCCCGCTTTTGAAGATGTAATTGTTGCGGGCAGAGGGGTCGTTGATCTTATGGGCATATTCGGTCTGCCAGTTGAAGCCCCCGATGTTCAGGTTGAAGCGGCCGCCGTAATTGGCGACATTTTGCGGCAGCAGCATGGTGAGTGTGGTATCGGCACTGATCTTGAAGCTCTTTGAACTTTCCTGCTGGTAATTGCTCACAATGGAGCCACCCAGGGTAAGTTTCACCTTTGAATTTGCAAGTTTCTTGAAAATTTCGTTGAGGCACAAATCACCGTCAAATCCCTTGACGATACCCCGGTTGTAATCCTTGTAGGGTTCCCAGTAA
>JBAXFZ010000075.1:0-12858 GCA_037139685.1 Bacteroidota bacterium | reverse complement strand
CCTCAGTACATCACTGCTGAAATCCTTCAGGAACTCCTCGGCAAACAAAGTGTTCCTGCTGAGCACTTTTTTAAAAACCTGCAGATCGATAAAACAAACTGACGAATCAAGCAGGGCCGTAATCGAAAAATGATGCCGCTGGTCATGGTATATGCCGGGGCCTCCAATGAAATTTGTAGGCTTGACAATGCGCAGGATCGCCGACCTGCCCTCAATTCCTTCCAGGTACAGTTTAGCCAGACCACTGTTCACCGAAAGCACATGCGACATGAATGTTCCCTGTTTCTTGATCGTCTCGCCTGCCTTAAAATCAACATGGATTTTATTGGCGTCAACAAGCATGAGCTCTTCGGGGTTTAACAAACAAAACAGTTTTGACATGCACTGGCAATCGGCACATCGTTTTTGAGATTTATCAAAATATTCTGCCATTTGAAACCCGGGTTATCATAATTCAGCGCATAAAATTAAAAGAAAAATTGAGATATATCAATGATAATTATTGTTTAATTCCCTTTTTTGAAAAGTAAAATTCCTCTGCAAACCGTCATTATAGACAGGTCATCATGCATGTTGTGACTGTATATCCGATTAGTTTTGGCGAACTGAAATCAACAATTCCGCCCCCTATGAAAAGTCGTTCATCAAATCGCAGAAATTTTCTCAAACTGGGAATCGCAGCTGGAGCTACCGCCCTGATGGCCAGTGGCGGCAGCGTGCTGTCAGCCATTTCAAACCCCGGCAACGGAGAAACCGGGGAAAAGATAAAGGTACTTACCCCTGACGGAAAGCTTGTGGAGGTTGACAAGGGGCATATGTGCTGCCAGCCTGCATCGAATGCTGAAGCCAGGCAGGGATTGCCTGATAAAAAGATGGTTATGGTGATTGACCTGGCTAAATGCAGGAACGCAAAAAAATGTCTCGAGGGATGTCAGAAAATGCACTTCCTCCCCCCTCATATGGACTGGATCAAATTTTACCTGCTTCGCGACAGCCCCGAGATGTCACCTTACTGGTTCCCGAAACCCTGCCTGCACTGCAACAACCCGCCCTGTGTGAAAGTGTGCCCTGTAGGCGCCACCTTCAAGCGTAACGACGGGATCGTTCTGATCGACAACGAGCGATGCATCGGCTGTAAATTCTGCATGGCCGCCTGCCCCTATTCGTCGAGGGTTTTCAACTGGGAAGAACCGAAAATGGAAAAAAGGACGAATGCAGCCCGCTATTCACCCGAAACCGGCTCGCCCCCCAGGATCGGAACCGTCAGCAAATGCGACTTCTGCCCCGATATGGTAAGGAAGGGCGAGCTGCCATCATGCGTAACCTCGTGCCCCAACGGGGTATATTATTACGGCGACAGGAACGAAGATGCCGTTACCAACGGCACTGAGACCGTTCGCTTCAGCGAACTTCTTGAAACCCGCGCTGCATACAGGTTTATGGAGGAGCTTGGCACCGAACCCAGTGTCTATTACCTCCCGGCAGTTGACCGCGCCTTTGAATACCAGGTTGGATTCGAAGGCCTCAGCGAGGAGGAGATTGCATTGTATAAACAAGAAGCCAGGATTACAGAGTAAAACAGAAACTTATGAACGAAGAAGAAAAATCATTACAGAACCTGGATGCTTACAAATCGCATCTGGAGACCATCAGTAAAAAGGGAATTGCACTGATCGGCTTTCTGTTGATCATCATCGCTTTCGGCGTTGTCTGTCTCTACACCCAGGTTTCGCAGGGTCATATTGTTACCGGGATGCGCGACAATGTCGTATGGGGTTTGTACATCGTCAATTTCATCTTTTTTATCGGGATCAGTTACGCCGGCGCCCTGATCTCAGGGATACTCCACCTGCTGAGAGTACCCTGGCGAACCCCCATCATCCGCATGGCGGAGATGATCACCGTGATTTCAACCATGATCGGGCCTTCCTATATCCTGTTATGCATCGGGCGGCTTGACCGTCTGCCCAACCTGATGCTTTTCGGGAGAATCCAGTCACCCATCATATGGGATGTGATCGCCATTACCACATACCTGTCGGGCAGCATCATCTTCCTGTACCTGGCCATGATCAGGGATATGGCACTTTTGCGCGATAACCCTGTAAAAACAGCCAAATGGAGGAATCCAATTTACAAATTCCTGTCGGTGCGCTATAAAGATACCACCAAACAAAAAGAGTTGCTGAATGTCTCAACCGATCTGCTTTCGATCGTCATTATACCGCTGGCCATCCTCGTTCACTCGGTTCTGGCCTGGATCTTCGGCATGACCCTCAGACCGGGCTGGCACAGCACAATTTTCGCGCCCTACTTTGTGGTTGCTGCAGTTTACTCAGGCACAGGGGTTCTGATCATGGTCATGTGGATCTTCCGCAAGGTATACCACCTGGAGGCACAAATTACAAAAATCCATTTCAATTACCTCGGTATAATCATGATCGTCCTGGGAGCTCTCTACGGCTATTTCACCTTCAGCGAATACCTGACCAGCTGGTATGGCTCCATTAAATGGGATATGGAGGTGCTCTTCCGCCTTTTCAGCCCCAGCGAATACCTCATTGAATTTATCTTCGCGGTCTTCGTCGGGGTCTTGGTTCCGATCATTATCGTAACCGTTCCGAGGTTCAGGAACATCAACTCCATTGCATTTGCCGCTTCAATTGCCGTATTTGCTCTGTGGGTAAAGCGTTACCTGATCATCATCCCCACCCTTGAATCACCCCTGTTGCCGATTCATGACCTGAGACCCGAATACGTACACTATTCGGCAACCTGGGTCGAATGGGGACTGACCTTTGCCGGTATTGCCATGTTTGTCCTGCTCTTCTACCTCTTTTCGAAATTCATCCCGATCATCCCGGTCGTAAGATCAGGCGAGGAGAAAGACTATTCACGGCTCAGGAAGGTCGTCTTCGAAAAACAGATGAAACGGGTTATAAAGGAGAATAAGAAGGGTGATATTATTGCCGGGGGGATCATCATCCTGGTGATGCTTGCAGCCTCTCACGGCGCAATGGCCCAGGACGACACCTCCGTCCAGACGGTTCTCAAACTGGAGTATTTCCATGTGGATTCATCGCAATACCTTACTGCCACCTTGAGGGCCCGTCAGGAAGGCCGGTACACCCCGCTCGAAGGGATGGAAATTGGTATCAGGTTCCGCCAGGGGGACAAGGAGAAACAGGTTGGCACAGCACTGACAAATGACAAAGGCAAAATTTCATTTGCCATTCCTGAGGAAATTATATCAACAGGAGGGGATAAAGGGATTTACTCGTTCCAGGCCCTGTTCCAGGGAAAAGATAAATATACCAAATCCGCGGGGGCCTTGTCGGTGAAACCACTAAAACTCGAACTTTCATTTTTTCAGAAGGAGCAGGAAAAAATGGCCGACCTGAAGGCTTTCGAGATGGACAAAGACAACAAATGGGTCCCGGTTGATAATCTCGAAGTCCAGTTTTATGTACCCCGTACATTCAGCCTGCTGAAAGTGGGAAAAGCAACCATTGCAAATGGCAGTGCCAGCCTTGAATTTCCAACATCCATCCCGGGAAACGCCCTGGGATACCTGACCCTCATTGCAAAAGTTGAAGAGCACGAGGTTTACGGGAACGTGGAGACCAGCGGAACCATCAACTGGGGCAAGCCACTCCCGCCCCAGAAAATCATCAAGCGGGGGCTGGGTGATACCGATGCCCCCTTGTGGATGGTTTACACCCTCATCGTGTTGCTTTCACTGGTTTGGTTCCACTATATGTATGTTATTTACACCGTTATCAGAATCAGGCATTTAGGAAAATAATTATTATTCACAATTTAAAACAAGGAGGTTTTATGAAATCATTTCAAATCAGATTGATGGCCATTGCACTCGGAATTTTCCTCGTGCTTTCATTTTCGCACAACGCACAGGCCCAGGTTGCCGGCTGGACGATTCCGGCAAAATTCAAAACAACCAAAAACCCGGTTGCAAGCGGTAAGGAGAGTATTTCTGAAGGAAAGGACCTGTTTGCCAAACATTGCAAATCATGCCATGGAAGTGCCGGACTGGGTGACGGCCCCAAGGCTGCAACTCTTGATGTTGCCTGCGGCGACTTTTCATCAAAAAAATTCCAGTCCACCGCCGATGGCGAGATCTTCTTCCAGGTGTCAGAAGGGAAAGGAAAAATGCCCTCGTTTAAAAAACTTATTCCGGAAGAAAACAGCCGGTGGGCAATTGTAAATTATCTCAGGACACTGGCAGCAAAATAGGCCGATTCCCATGTCGACGGAAATCAATAACCAATCAGCCGGGTTCAGTGAATTGCTTGAAAAGGTAAATGCGCTGGAATCCAGGCTTGGCAGGGTTGAAGAACAAATTGAAGCATCTGTTCAGAAACTGGCATCGGTCCGCATGGACCGGTACCAGCCTGAACAGTCGGCAGATACAGGGGATGATGAGCTGATTATGGATAAGGGGCTTATCGAATCCAACATCTTTGAATACGGTCTGGCCTGGTTCGGAAGCCTCGTTTTACTGTTCGGGATCGCATTTCTTTCAAACTTCGCCAGGAATTATCTAAGCGGGCCGCTGGCCAGCCTGGTTGGTTATGGAGCCGTTGCAGGAATTTTCTTCCTTGCATGGCACCTCCGCAATTCTTTCACCCATCTTTCATTCATGCTGAATCTCAGCGCGCACCTGCTCGTCTATTACATCACCCTTCGTTTGTTTTTTTTTATCGACCACCCCGTTATCCCGGTTAAAGGATTTGTCCTGTTCCTTCTGCTCGCAGTGATCAGTATCCAGTATCTTTTCGCTATCCGTCAGAATTCAGAACTGCTTGCAGTCATCGCAACGCTTCTCTCACTTTCTACGGCATTATTTGCAGATACCTCTTTTTTCACGATTCCGCTGATCCTGCTGACCTCTGCCTGGGCAATGTTTCTCTTCCTGCGCTATAACTGGTGGAGACTGATCATCGTATCCATGATTTTTGCCTACATGGCACAGGCAATCTGGCTTCTCGACAATCCCATAATGGGGAATCCCCTAGGCACCTTTGCGACACATCCCTACAACCTGGTCTCGCTGTTTATCATCGGCGCAATATACTCGGTTGTGCCTTTGGTAAAACAGTCCGGCAAATTCCCCGACGGGCTTTATCCTGCAACAATCGTGGTCAACGGGATGATCTTTTCCGCCGTTCTGATGGTTGTCGTGGCGTCATTCTATTCAGGCAGTTTTGTCTGGATCTTTGCACTGATCTCTGCAATTTGTCTCTGTTATTCGATTTTCCTGAAATACAGGACCGGCAGGGTGTTCGACCCTGCATTTTTCGCCATCTACAGCTTCATGGCGCTGAGCGTGGCTGTTTACGGCTATTCAAAACTGCCAGATGCCCTATGGCTCCTGGCCCTGCAAAGCCTCCTGGTGGTTTCCTGGGCTTTGTGGTTCCGTTCAAAAATCATCCTGGTGATGAACACCTTCCTGTTCGCAGGGATACTTGTGTTTTACATGGCATTTTATCCCCCTGTCGATAAGGTAAATTTCGCCTTTGTCATCACGGCCTTTGTAAGTGCACGGATTATCAACTGGAAAAAGGAACGGCTGACCCTTAAAACCGAGATGCTGAGGAACACCTACCTTATCCTGTTGTTTTTAACCATGTTGTTCGCCCTGTATCATGCGGTTCCAAAACAATATGTAACCCTTTCATGGACAGGTGCAGCCGTATTTTACTTTACGATGAGCCTGATCCTGAAAAACATAAAGTATCGCTGGATGGCAATCGCAACGGTTTTATTTACAGGTTTTTATCTTTTCTTCGTGGACCTGTCTCACCTTGAAACCGGTTACAGGGTCCTCGCCTTTCTTTTCCTGGCCGTAATTTCCCTGGGCGCATCCCTCTACTTTACAAAAAAGGTTAGGAAAAAGATTCATCCGTCAAACGAATGAACCGAATGTCAAGATGTTTTTAGTATCGCCCGCGATAAACCACCCAACCGATGGTTTGTCGCGGGTAACATTTGAGACAGCGTTTGTACTCCAGGCAGTACAAACGCATTTCCAGCATTTTAATCGCATGCAACACACAATTGTTTATATTTTCCTCAAATAAACAACACGATCCTATGTCAAAGAAAAACAAAAAAGAATCCTCACGCAGGAATTTCCTGAAACAGGGATTCACCATCGCCGCCGGGTCGCTCCTTGGGGGTGGCCTCCTGGCCGCCTGCACCAAGGAGGATGGACCCGTTGAAACCGGTGATAAAATAAAAGTACTTACTGCCGACGGACGACTCATGGAGGTGGACAGGGGACACGCCCTTTGTTGCAACGTTCCTTCATCTGCCGATGTCAGAAAAGGAATCCCCGGGCGACATTTTGTAATGGTGGTCGACCTTACCCGCTGCAGGAACGCCAGGGCATGCGTAAAAGCGTGCAGCAAGATGCATTTTCTTGAACCCGGACAGGAGTGGATCAAGGTTTTCCTGATGCAGGATTCGGAAGATACAACTCCCTACTGGATGCCGAAACCATGCTTTCACTGTGATACCCCGGCCTGCGTGAATGTTTGCCCCGTGGGTGCCTCCTTTAAACGCGACGACGGACTGGTACTGGTCGACAACGAACGGTGCATCGGCTGTAAATTCTGTATGGCAGCATGCCCCTATTCATCCCGCGTGTTTAACTGGAAAGCTCCCGGCAATAAAGTGGGGGCAAAGTATTCCCCCTCATCAGGCGTTCCCCAGAGGGTCGGGACAGTCGGAAAATGCGACTTCTGCCCCGATTCCTTCGTGACGGGCATCCTACCCGATTGCGTAACGGCCTGCCCGAACGGAGTCTATTTCTTTGGTGATAAAAATGAGGATGTGGTCACCAACGGTGTTGAATCCCTTCGTTTCAGCGACCTGGTAAAGGACAAAGCTGCATACCGGTATATGGAAGAGCTCGGCACAAGGCCCAATGTTTACTATCTCCCGCCTGTCGACCGGAGATTCCCTGTCGAAGAGGGTTTCGAGAGTGTCCCCGACAGTATCAAGGAGGCCTACCAGGTTAAGAGAGCTCATCTGAAAAAGTATAAAATCTAAATTTTCTGATTATGAATTCACCGGAAATTGCGCAGAAAACACTTGTTGAGATTGTTTCCCGCTTTAAGAAACCCACTGTATTAAGCAAAGGGCTGTTCATCTTTTTTTCCCTGGTAATCCTCTGGGCTGCCTATGCCTTTATCACGCAGCTGATCAGGGGGCAGATCGTAACCGGCATGAGGGATTACGTTGTCTGGGGGATCTATGATGTGAATTTCATCTTTTTTATCGGCATCAGCTATGCAGGTGCCATGATCTCTGGTATTTTGCACCTGCTTCATGCCGAATGGAGAAAACCCATCATCCGGATCGCCGAAATGATCACGGTCATTTCAGTCATCATCGGCCCTGTTTTCATTTTGGTTGAAATGGGAAGGCTTGACCGGATTTTCAATATTTTCCTCCATGGCCGGATCCAGTCTCCCATCCTCTGGGACGTGGTGGCCATCACCACCTATCTTTCATGCAGCATCCTTTTCCTATACCTGGCACTGATCAAGGACTTTGCACTTTTCCGCGACAATACCGAGCTGAAGATACCAAAACTGCAATTGTATGTTTACCGTAAACTTGGCGCCACCTATGCCGGGCTGCCCGAACAGAAAAAGCTTCTCGAGCGGGCGCTGACCATCATGTCGGCCATCATTATCCCACTGGCCGTCCTGGTTCATTCCGTCCTGGCGTGGATTTTCGGCATGACCATAAGACCAGGCTGGCACAGCACCATTTTTGCGCCATACTTTGTCATCGCGGCTGTATTTTCAGGCACCGCCGTTTTGATCATCGCCATGTGGGTATTCAGGAAATTTTACCATCTTGAAGCCTACATTACCGAGATGCATTTCAAATATATCGGCACCATCCTGCTCGTGCTCGCCGCCCTGTACGGGTACTTTACCTTCAGCGAGTACCTCACCGTGTGGTACGGGTCGCAAAGCTGGGAGCTGGAGGTCATCTACAAGCTGTTCAACCTGCACGATTACGGGGTGTGGTTCTACCTGGCTGCATTCGGAGGCGTGCTGATCCCCATGATCCTGGTGGGGTTTCCCTTCCTGAGAAGCATCAACTCCATTACCCTGGGTTCGGTGATTGCCGTTGCCTGCATGTGGATCAAGCGCTACCTGATCATCATCCCGACCCTTGAAACACCCCTTCTCCCGTTACAGGATGCCCGCCATGAATACGCCCATTATTCAGCCTCCTGGGTCGAATGGTCGCTGACAGCCGGAGGGATGGCAACTTTCTGCCTGTTCTTTATGATCTTTATGAAGTTCGTTCCGATCATCCCGGTTGCCGATATATGCGAAGCCCCTGAACACAAAGAGTTTATCTCCGAAAAACTGTAATATCATGAGAATGTCAAAAATCTACACAGCCATCCTTTTTTTCGCCCTGGTTGCCGGATTCGCATACAAAGTCCAGGCCGATGAACCGATCATCCCCCAGCTTGGTGCCACATATGATAAGCTGACCGACGGGACAAAAAATTTTTCCCTTTCCCTCTCCGCAAGGATCGACGACAAGCGTGTGAATATGGCAGATGCAGCACTTAAGGTATATGCTGCGGGCGAGTCAGGAAAAACGCTGCTTGGTACCGTAAACACTAACCGCACCGGCAAAGCTGTGCTGAACCTTGCGCCGGCCGTGAGCCTGCCGAAGGACAAAGAGGGATATTACACCTTCGAGGTTCATTATGCGGGAAACACAAAAATAAGCAGTGTTGTCAGGACTATCCGGGTGCAGGATGTCTGCCTTGCCATGGCATTCGGCGAAAAGGATTCCACCAAACATGTCGCTGTAAAAGCAACCATGGTCAATGACAAAGGCGTTACAACTGCCGTTCGAGATGTGCCTGTTGAGGTTTACATCAAACGGTTGTTCTGCCTCTATCGCTTCGGTGGTGAGAAAACCGACTCGGCAGGCAGGTGCGAAGTGGATTTTCCAAAAAACATGCCGGGAGATACAACGGGTAACCTGGTGGTTGTAGCCAAAATTCTTGAAAACGACACCTATGGAACGGTTGAAACGGTAGGGAATTTCGCCGGAGGCACCCGGCTGGTCATTGAACCGAAACCCAGGCGTGGCCTCGGCGATACCGATGCCCCCCTGTGGATGGTTTATACGCTGCTGGTGCTCCTTTCAGGCGTGTGGTGCCATGTGATCTATGTCGTCTCGCTGGTCGTCCGGATCAATATTATCGGTAAAAAGGCGGCTTCAGGGGCATAACCCGAACACTCCCGCTCCATATGCTCACCATGCTTTCTCCGGATGGCTCCAGAGGTTCTCCATGCTTTGTTCATCCTCTCTTCCTTTTTCCTCTAAATAAGGCTTAAATAAGGGTTAAGTTAGCTCCATGCTTTGTGGCTGGAGTTATTCGGAAATGAGAGGACATAATTTGAACAGGGCTCTGCTCAGAGGAACGATTCAATAAGCCGTTCGCCTTCACCCGTGATCCGGATGCGGATTGTATCTTCCGGAAGGAGCGCTTCAATTAATTCCGGCCACTCCATCAGGCAGTAACTGCCGGAATACAGGTAATCCTCGTAGCCGATGTCGAACACCTCCTCGGTTTTGCGGATCCGGTAAAAATCGAAATGAAAAACAGACTCCGCGGCAACGGTTTTATATTCGTTAATAATTGAAAAAGTAGGACTTTGCACGATGTCGGCCACTCCCAACACTGCACACACCGCCTTGATAAAGGTGGTCTTTCCGGCTCCCATGCTGCCATAAAAGGCAAAAACCCTTGACCCGGGAAATTCCCCAAGCATCGCCCTTGCCGCAGGCAACAGGTCAGACTCAGACTTACTTATAAATCTCAAAACTTAAAAAATTACAGAACAAAAATAGCGATTTACCCATTGCCTGCATTGTATGCATTGCCTGCATTGTCTGCATTGTCTGCATTGTCTGCATTGTTTGCATTCCTGCATTTATTTAGGCTTAAGCACCACAAACGGTATCATCACCTCCTCCATTGAAATTCCTCCGTGCTGGAAGGTGTTTTTGTAGTAGTTCACATAGTAGTTGTAGTTGTTGGGGTAAGCAAAGAAATCGTTGCTGCGGCAGAAGACAAAGGAGGAGTTCACATTGGCCTTGGGCAGGAATATCTCCGACGGGTTCCTCACCTCAAATACCTCGTTTTGTTCATATTTCAGCGCCCTGCCTGTCTTATACCTCAGGTTGGTGTTTGTGTTGCGGTCGCCAAGGATCTTCACCGGGTTGTCCACCCTGATCGAACCATGGTCGGTTGTAATGGCCACATTGACATCCTTCTCGGCCAGGTATTTCAGTATTTCGATCAGGGGCGAATGCTGGAACCAGCTCACCGTGAGCGACCTGTAGGCCTTTTCGTCATCGGCCAGCTCTCGGATGATCTCCATCTCGGTACGGGCATGCGACAGCATATCTACAAAATTGTAAACGATAAAATTCAGCTTGTTTACCATCAGGTTGGGCATCAGTTCCACCAGCTTTTTACCGTAGGTCTGGTTCAGCACTTTGTAATAGGAGTACTTCACATCGCGGCCGTAACGCTTGAGCAGTTCCCCCAGCAACTCGCTTTCAAAGTTGTTTTTGGGTCCCTCTTCATCCTCGTTTACCCAGAGCTTGGGATATTTTTTTTCGATTTCGGTAGGCAGCAGGCCGCTGAACAATGAATTCCTGGCATACTGCGTGACAGAGGGGAGGATGCTGTAGTATATCTCCTCCTTCTCAACCCTGAAGTAATCTTCAAGGATCGGCTGGAGGACCTTCCACTGGTCAAAGCGCAGGTTGTCGATCAGGATTACAAAGGTCGGTTTGTTGTCGTTCATCAGTGGAAATACCTTTTCCTTGATGAGCGTGTGTGATTGTACCGGCCGATCCTTGCCTTTCCCGCTCATCCATTCAACATAATTCCGTTCGATGAATTTGCAGAAAACCTGGTTTGCCTCGTCTTTCTGCATTTTAAGCACCTGGTTCATGCCGTCGTCCATAAGTTGGCCGAGCTTCAGCTCCCAGTATGTCAGCTTTTTATATACTTCGGGCCACTCTTCAAAGGTGAGCCGGTTTGAAATCTCCATCCCGATGTTGCGAAACTCCTGCTGGTACTGGTGTGTCGTTTTTTCACTCACCAGTTTCCTGTTTTCCAGGTTCTTCTTCAGGCAAAGCAGTATCTGGTTCGGCTTTACAGGTTTGATCAGGTAATCGGCGATGTTCGACCCGATGGCATCCTCCATGATACTCTCCTCTTCGCTCTTGGTGATCATCACCACGGGAAGTGTAGGATGGATAGCCTTGATCCTTAACAACGTTTCGATTCCCGAAAGCCCGGGCATCTGTTCATCAAGAAATACAATATCGAACTGACTGGTTTTTATAAGATCGATGGCATCATGCCCGTTGTTGACCGTTGAAACATCATATCCCTTTTCCTTCAAAAAAATAATGTGGGGCTTTAACAGGTCGATTTCATCATCCACCCACAGTATCGCGATCTTGTCCATAGTGTTTGTTTGCTTTAATAAATGTCGTAAGTTTGCTTTTATTGTGCTGTCGCGGCCTGTTTTATATTTCTTTAACAAATTTAACCGATTTTGGCTACAACCAATAAACAAAAGATATTCAACGATCCGGTGTACGGATTTATTACCATTCCCGATGCGCTGGTGTTTGATATTATCGAGCATCCCTGGTTTCAGCGGTTACGCAGGATAAAACAGCTCGGCCTCACTCATTACACCTACCCGTCTGCCCAGCATACCAGGTTCCAGCATGCGCTGGGAGCGATGCACCTGATGGGACTTGCCGTGGCTGTTCTCCGTGCCAAGGGAATCGAGATCAGGGATGACGAGGCCCAGGGGCTGAATCTTGCCATACTGCTGCACGATATCGGCCATGGCCCGTTTTCCCACACCCTCGAGCAGACAATCGTGCGCGACCTCAACCATGAGGATCTCTCCCTGCTCTTCATCTCGGGGTTAAACAAACAATTCGGGGGTGCCCTCGACCTGGCCTATTCGATATTCAACGACACCTGCCCCAAAAAATTCCTTCACCAGCTGGTTTCGAGCCAGCTGGACATGGACCGGCTCGATTACCTTGCCCGCGACAGCTTCTTTACCGGTGTGGCCGAGGGGGTGATCAGCTACGACAGGATTATTAAAATGCTTACCGTATGCGACGACGAACTGGTTGTTGAAGGAAAGGGGATATACTCCATCGAGAAGTTCCTGATCTCGCGGCGGCTCATGTACTGGCAGGTTTACCTGCATAAAACCGTGATAGCCGCCGATCAGCTGATGATCAACCTGCTAAGGCGGGCAAAGCTCCTTTGTGAAATGGGCATCCCGCTTTTTGCAACCCCGGCCTTTGATTCATTCCTGCACAATAACCCGACAAAAAGCGATTTTGAATCCGAACCGCAATGGCTCGACCGATTTGCCCTGCTGGATGATTTTGACATTTTTACCTCCGTGAAGGTTTGGGCCAGCCATCCTGATCCCATCCTGTCCGACCTTTGTTCGAACCTGGTCAACCGCACCCTGTTCAGGGTTGAAATGCAGTCCAGGCCATTCGATCCAGCCTATGTGGAGCTGATCAGGCAGAAAACAGCCTTGCTGCTTGATCTCTCCCCGCAGGATGTGGAATACTATTTCACATGCGACAAGGTTGAAAACAAGGCATACAATCCGCGCCATGAGCGAATCATGATCAAGGGGAAATCAAACGAGCTGACCGACATCTCCGAAGCTTCCGAACAGCTCAACAATGCCGTGATGCCCACCACTGTTAGCAAATATC
>JBAXFZ010000074.1:0-12962 GCA_037139685.1 Bacteroidota bacterium | reverse complement strand
ATTATCGGCTTCTCGGCCCTGCTCAACGAGGAGAATCTAAGCCGCGATGAAATTAAAGATTTTACGGCGATGATAAGCCAGAGCGGGAAACGACTCATTGAGATTGTCAACAACGTGCTCGATATTTCCAAGATCCAGACGGGTCAGATCAAAATAACCATGACCCATCTTTCTGTTAATTCTATGTTCCTGGATTTACACACATTCTTCCTTCCTCTTGCACAGGTAAAACAAATCAAGCTCAATTACCACAACCAGGAGAATAAATTCAGGACAATTTACTCCGATGAGTCAAAACTACACCAGGTACTTACCAACCTGATCAACAACGCGATTAAATTCACCAAGTCGGGCAGTATTGATTTCGGTTTTGAAATTACCGGACATACAATCACCTTTTATGTGAAAGACACCGGAATCGGTATTCCTCCGGAGTTGCATTTCAGGATTTTTGACCGCTTTATCCAGGCAGAACAGTCTCTTACAAAAAATTACGAGGGTGCCGGTCTCGGGCTGGCCATTTCGAAAGGACTGGTGGAATTGCTCGGAGGCAGGATTTGGGTTGAATCGGAGAAGAACAAGGGTACCACCTTCTTCTTCTCCTTACCTAATACAATAAATGCGGCACCTGTAACTCCGGCGAAGAACAGGCCGGAAGTTCATAAAAAAAGCATCAGGGGTAAGATCCTGGTGGCCGAGGATGACTGGATAAGCTTCAAATACCTGAGCAACCTTTTACTTAAATCGGGGGCTACCGTAATTCATGCAGAAAATGGCGCTGTTGCTGTTGAACTGGTCAAAAACACCCAGGATATCAGCCTGATCCTGATGGATATTAAAATGCCCGTGATGAATGGAATTGAAGCTACCAAACTGATCAAACTTATCAGACCGGATATCCCCATCATAGCCCAAACGGCATATGCATTTACAGAAGAAAAAAATATAATATTATCTACCGGCTGCAATGAATACCTGGTAAAACCTATCGAACCTGCCAGGCTGAAGGGAATTATCAACAAATACCTGAAAAACACCGACGGACAGTAATATGTCTCAATTCAATTGACTTATGGACTTCGTAGACTATTACAACATACTTGGGATTGCAAAAACAGCGACACCCAAAGAGATTAAAACCGCCTACCGGAAGTTAGCCAGGAAACTGCATCCCGATCTGAACCCCAATGATAAGGATGCCAAACGGAAATTCCAGCAGATCAACGAAGCGAATGAAGTATTGAGCGATCCGGAAAAACGCAAAAAATACGACCAGCATGGTGCCGGCTGGAAACATGCCGAAGAATATGAGAGCGCCCGCAGGAACCAGCAGCAATCATCAGATCAACGCAATACCCGGTATGAGGGAACCCCTCCAGGTGGTGATTTTTCCGACTTTTTTGAATCAATGTTTGGCGGGGCCTCTTCAGCAGGCAGGGGAAGGCAGGCAAAATACAGGGGAGAAGATTATTCAACCGAACTGAATCTTTCGCTTGCAGATGCTTCCAAAACACACAAACAAACGCTGTCGGTAAACGGGAACAACCTGCGGATCACCATTCCGGCAGGTATTGAAAACGGTCAGACGATCAAAATAACCGGCCATGGCGGTCCAGGAACAAACGGCGGTCCGAACGGCGACCTTTACATCACCTTTTCAATTGAAAACCATCCCGGGATAAAACGATTGGGCAACAACCTGTTTACTACAGCCGACCTGGATTTATACACGGCCATCCTGGGGGGAGAGATGACCCTGGAGACATTGAACGGGAAGGTGAAACTTACAGTAAAACCTGAGACCCAAAACGGAAGCAAAATAAAATTAAAAGGCAAGGGATTCCCGGTTTATAAAAAGGAGGGGGCCTTTGGCGATTTTTATATAACCTGGTCCATAAAAATTCCGGAGAAATTAACCGACAAGCAAAGGGAACTATTTACTGAATTATCCAAATTGTAAAAACACGGCGAACAATGCAAACTCAAAAATTAATCGCTCTGGAGGAATTTTGTGCCAGCCATGGAATTGAAATTTCTTTTATCACCTCTTTGCAGCAAACAGGACTGATCGAGGTTACAAGGGTAAACGAGAGGGGATTCATTGCTTCAGACCAGCTAAAGAACCTCGAAAAGATAGTCAGTTTTCATTTTGATCTGGAGATAAACCTGGAAGGCATTGAAACCATCAACCATTTGCTGCAGCGGATAACCTCGCTGCAGGATGAAATTACCGGTCTCAGCAACAGGCTTCGCATGTATGAACCATATGATTATTCCGCGCCTGTAAGCGATTCTTCAACCAACAGTGAATAGGATGAAAACGGAAACGACAGATACAAATCCTGAAAAGAATTCCGAAGCAATAACTGCTCCGCACAAGGGCTCTTTAAAGGAACCCCGGTTTGCAAAAATAAAGACCTTCCTTCGCCGCCGGGGTATATGGGTGGTGGCCGTAATTATCGTTGCCGGTGCCCTGGCAACCGGATCCGCCTTGGTTTTTGGCAAAGTCAAAGTAGTTTATACAACAGCAGCAGTCGAACGCGGCAATCTTGAAAATACCGTGGTGGCAGCAGGTATCGTGCAGCCTTTCAAATATGTAGATGTTGGTGCACAAACCTCCGGTAAGCTAAAATCGCTTAAAGTAAAACGTGGCGACCAGGTCGAGGAGGGTCAGCTGCTTGCCGAAATAGACCCGGTACTGGCGCAAACAGCACTTACCTCAGCTTCTGCCGCACTGGAGAATATGGCCTCACAGCATTCAATAAAAGGTGCTCAGCTCAAACTGGCACTCCTTCAACGGGACCGCAACGACGAGCTCTTTGAAAACAAGGTCATCGCGGCAAGCGAACATGATATCACCCAGGCCGGTTACGATGTAGCCATTGCCGATGCCGCAGCGCTCTCAGCACAGATGAGGCAGGCAACAGCTTCAGTCAATACGGCAAAAGCAAACCTGGGTTATACCAAAATCACGGCGCCCATGGCCGGCGAGGTTGTTTCGATCAATATGCTTGAAGGACAGACGTTAAACGCAAATCAATCGGCCCCGAATATTTTGAGGATCGCCGATTTGAAAACGGTTACTGTGTGGGCACAGGTGTCGGAGGCCGACATTGACCGTGTTAAAACAGGCCAGGATGTCTATTTTACCGTACTGGGCCAGAACCGGCGGTGGACCGGTACGATCCTGCAGATACTTCCCACTCCCGAACTCATCAACAATGTTGTTTTCTACGACGTGCTCTTCAACATTCCAAATCCGAAACGGGAACTGTATATCCAGATGACCGCACAGGTTTTCATCGTGCTTGCCAGGGTCGAAAACGTGTTGCTGATCCCGACCTCATCGATCGGAAAGGCTGTTGAAAATTCGGTCATCAAAGTCAGGGTTCTAAAACCTGATGGCAGGATTGAATTACGGTCGGTAAAAATCGGTATCAAGGGTGAAATTTCCACAGAGGCAGTGAGCGGACTGAAGGAGAAAGAACTGGTCGTGATTGGTGAAATAAAAGCAAAGGGTGCCGCGAAAAGCACGCTGAACACGGGGAAGGGGTTATGACAGATTTACCGCTCCTCGACCTGAAAGGTGTCACAAGGACCTATAAATCAGGGGGTGAGCCGCTTACAGTTCTCAAAGAGGTAACCCTTGCAATCAACAGTGGCGAATTCGTCGCTATCATGGGGGCATCCGGGTCGGGCAAATCAACGCTGATGAACATCATCGGCTGCCTCGACAAACCTACATCCGGAAACTATTTCGTTCGGGGGACCGATGTTGCCTGTTTAAACGGCGACGCGCTTGCAGCCCTTAGGCGCGATACTTTTGGCTTCATCTTCCAGCGGTATAACCTGATGTCGGATCTGAGCGCGGTTGAAAACGCTGAAGTTCCTGCCGTTTACCGCGGTATGGCAAAAAACGAAAGGGAAGGACATGCCAGGGGGTTACTGACTGACCTGGGGCTGGGTGACCGCCTGGAGCATCATCCCAACCAGCTTTCCGGCGGACAGCAGCAACGGGTCAGTATTGCCCGTGCCCTGATGAATGGCGGGCCCGTCATCCTTGCCGACGAACCTACCGGCGCCCTCGACAGCAATGGAGGCAAAGAGGTTATGTCTATCCTGGAAAAACTGCACGGCCAGGGCCACACGATCATTCTTGTGACCCACGACAGCACTATTGCAGGATATGCGCACAGGATCGTGCGCATTGCCGACGGGTCCATCACCTCCGACGAACAGCGGGAAAAGGGAGATCCGGCGGGAAAACTCCCGGTTACGGCAAATCCGGCAGCGGCAAAGCAGGGCATGGCCGTACTTGGTGAAGCGCTTAAGATGGCCCTGCGCTCGCTGGTAAACAACCGTATGCGCACCGCGCTTACCATGCTCGGCATTGTGATCGGGGTTGCCTCCGTGGTTGCACTGATGGCCATCGGAAACGGGGCGAAGCAGGATGTTCTTGAGCGCATCCAGGCCATGGGTGCCGACCTGATAACCGTCGGCCGCGGTCCGCGAAACGTAAGGGCCTCGGGCCAGGTAGTAACAAGCTTCCTTCCTGAAGACCTGCCCTCACTTGGTAAGCTGCAGGGTGTAGCCATGGCCATTCCTGAAACAGAGTCATCCTCCCTGCTCCGGTTTGGCAACCAGGATCTCACGGTAACCGTGGTTGGTACAGGCGAGGATTTTCCAAAAGTCCACGACTGGCCTGCACAGTCCGGGGTGTTTTTCACTGCAGAACATGTAAAACGCTATGCCCAGGTCATCATCCTTGGCCAGACAGTCGCCGGGAACCTGTTCCCGAACGGTGCAGATCCGCTGGGTCAGTACCTGCTTATAGGAAACGCACCTTTTCTGATCATTGGCTTACTCAGCGCAAAAGGATCGACGGCGAGAGGTGATGACCTTGACAACTCTGTCTGGTTACCTTATACAACGGCAGGTGCACGGATCTTCGGACAGCGCTTTTTCAACCATTTTGTCATCCGGGTGAAGCCCGGTTCCGACATGACTGCGGTCCAGAACGAACTACAGGCATTGCTGCTCAAACGCCACGGGAAAGCAGATTTTAACATCCGGAATATGGCCGATACCATTGCAACCGCCAGTGAAACCCAGAACACCCTCACCTACCTGCTGGCTGCCATCGCGGTAATATCACTGATTGTAGGAGGCATCGGGGTGATGAACATCATGCTGGTCTCGGTGACCGAACGCACCCGAGAAATCGGTATCCGCATGGCCATTGGCGCCAGGAGTTTCGACGTGCTGTTCCAATTCCTCACCGAAGCCGTGATGGTATGTTTCATAGGGGGATTAGCCGGGGTATTCCTGGGTATTGGAAGCGGACTAGCCATTTCCGCCATAGCAGGCTGGCGGGTGATCTTCACGATTCCCCCCGTGGTGATCGCCTTCGGTTTTGCTTTTATGACAGGAATAATATTTGGGTACCTGCCTGCCAGGAAAGCTGCACAGCTTGATCCCATCGATGCACTTGCACGTGACTGATGTTATCCATTGCAACGGGGCAGATCCGTCAAATTTTTCATCCATGCTTCCCCGGGCACGGAGTGAATATTGAAACGTACCCAGAAGCGACTATTCAAAAACAATAAAAACAGGCGCCCATAATAGCAGCCATAACATATTACCATATAATACAATATTGAACAACAAGTTACATTATTTAAAAAATGTATGAATCATGTAAACTTTTTATAAAATTATGTAACAGATTTCATTTTTCATATGCTTAATTTTAGTTTTTTAATTCATGTAATGATGAAGCAAAGAGCAATTACAACGAACAGGTCCGGGGCACCCGAAGGCAAACATTACAGTTTTGGATCAGGCTATGACCAGGAATTTATTGAAAGTGAAGAAAATGTAGAGAATAACTTTTACAGTGTTTCACCGGATGAACATAAGAAAGATTCGGAGCAACAGGAAGGGCAAAATAACCATTCAAATCTTATTTACCTTATAAACCAGGACTCCACCCTTGTAGTAAGGCCCTTTATCATCAAGTAAAAACATTCAATCGCTCCCATTTTCGTTTTTTGCAATGCTGTTCCGGATATGACGGGAGATGCAATGACAAAGAGGGGCTTCCTGCCCCGGTAAATCAATTACTTTACTATCCTTCCAGAATGTGTGAATGATGTAACGAATTAATAAAGTTATGTAACATTCATCCAGCACATTGCTATTACCTTTATCCCTATTGTAACCAACCTGCCCCTCCCCTGGATATCGGGATAAAAGGCAGCTAAAAAATATATAAAATGAAGATAGTCATCAATAATTTCAGAAAGATTTTCGCCATCCAGGATGAATTCAGCAAAACATTCCCCGGCCTGAAAATTGGCTTTTATGCCAAATCAAATAAATCGGGAGGTGCGCCTTCTGACAAGCTGGTCATGCACAGCGGAAAAACGCTGCAGGATTGCCGGGTCATCAGCAGGAAAGGAACAATTGACATTATACCTTCGATGAATATTAAGGAGCTGAAGGAAAGCTTCCGGAATACCTTTGGATTGTCGGCCGAAATTTTTCAAAAGCCGGGAAACGGATCCTTTGATAATCCTTTAAATGGCGGGTTAACCCTGGAAGAATCAAACAAACAGGCGAAAGTCTGAAGAAAATTCATGTCGCGGCTGTAATTTTCATCCTGTACCTTACTGCAACAACCATCCCGCACTGCCGGCCGGCTTATGATGAGCCGGATGGCACATATTTTCCATCTTTCAAAAAACGTCAAATGAAAACTTTCTGCATTTTTATATTATTTCTATCATTTTCAGCACTCCTCCATGGACAGGAGGTTGCCCCTCAGAAACCAGGGAAAGTCGCTCCCAATGATACTATTGTACCAGGCAAAGGCAGCAGGGAAACCCAGATAAAAAAGATAGACTCGGTAAAAGTTAAATTACTCTCCGATTCTGCCGGCAATGAGCCAAAGAAGAGTGCCCTCGTCGATACTACCCTGCAGAATAAATACGGGGACCTGCTCGATGACGACCTGGAATATAACAAACGCTACCCGCTCTGGGTTCCTTCAGCGGAGGTACTGGGTGCCCTTGCCCTTACTGTGGGCATTGACCGCTACCTTTTGAATGCGGAATATGCACGCATCGGTGTCTCCACCTGGAAATACAACCTGGATAAAGGCTGGGAATGGGACAAGGACCGGTTTGGCGTGAATTTCATCGGTCATCCCTACTCAGGCACCCTCTCCTATAATGCCGGGCGGTCAAACGGGTACAACTATTACCACTCCTTTGCCTTTGCGGTTGCGGGCAGCCTGATGTGGGAGTATTTCGGGGAAAACACCCGTCCTTCGTACAATGACATTATCAACACCCCGGTGAACGGAGCTTTCCTTGGAGAGATACTTTACCGGTTAAGCTCAAATGTCCTTGATGACCGTACAAGGGGTGCTCAACGTGTGTTCCGTGAAATAGCTGCTGGGTTGATCGACCCGATGCGGGGTTTTAACCGGCTGGTGCAGGGAAAAACCTTCAGAAGGACCAACAAGGAGGTTTATGAAAAGGAGCCTGTCAATATTTCTCTATATGCAGGTCTCCGCAGGATCGATGATATCCCATACAGTATTAGCAGCAAGGGGACAAACAGCGGGATGATCAATGCCCAGTTTGATTACGGGAACCCATTCGAGCTTCGTGCCCGCAAGCCTTTTGACTTTTTCAAGCTGCGGGTGGATCTTAATATCGGCGTTGGCCGGAAATACCTTGACAATATACTCGGTTACGGGATCCTGTTCGGGAAAAACTTCCAGGTCGGGAAGCTGGCCCTGCTTGCAGGCGGTTTTCAATATTATGACTACTGGGATAACAAAAAATTCGAACTGGGAACCATTGGTTTCGGCGGGGGGATAATTTCAAAGCTGCCGGTAACCAAAACCAGCAACCTGTATACCAGCATCCACCTGGCACTTGTCCCGTTCGAGGGCAACAGCACCCGTTACGGCCCCGATACCACCCAGGTAAGAGACTATAATTTTGGCGGAGGAATGGAGACGAAAATTGAAAGTACGTTCAACCTTGGAAAATATGCCACAGCCACCATGCGCTATTACTTCTATGTCAACAGGACCTACATCGGCCCTGCAGGAACAAATTACATCCACATCGTCAAGCCAAGGATAACTGTAAGGATTTTCAAAAACCTGAGCGTCGGCAGCGAATATTCGCTCTATTACAACGACAGGTATCTCAAAGGTTTGCCCGCGATCCATACGATTCAGACCGACCAGAAACTTTTCATTCTTTTTTACCTGGAAGATTCCCAGCGAAGAGGGCAATATAATTAGCCTTCTTTCACAGTTGGTATATCAGCATCATGCCCAACCCGGTATGACTGACCGGAAGCACCTTCAGCTTTTTGATGTGGTTGTTGATGATGGTCCGGCCAATTGCAAAACCAAGTGCCGACCCTACAAAAACATCTGAAAACCAGTGGTCGTTCTGGTATACCCGTGATGCTGCGACTAATCCTGCAAAGGTATAACAGACTACAGGAACCCAGACTGTTTTATTGTAGGAGGTTGCAACCACCGTGGCAATGGCAAAGGCAATAGTAGAATGACCTGAAGGAAATGAACTGTTGCTAATCGAGTTAAACGGGCCATCCCAGATGCCGGGATCGAAATTACTGTTCCAGGGCCGGTGGCGATGGGTAAGCTGTTTGATAAGCTGGGATGCCATAAAACCAAAAAGATAGGCCTCAACCCCCTTCAATGCCGTGTAACGGGCCTTCTCATCTTTGGTTAACATACCCACCCCGTAAAGAATTCCAAGGGCCGGGATGGTGTAGACCCCGCTGCCCAGGCGCTCAAGCCCGTTAGTTGAAGCCCAGTCCATAAATGAGTTCCTGTTTTTTTCCGCTATTTTCTGAATCCGGGCATCCTGAGTGTATAGCAGGGCGCTTACCACAGCTACACTGGATAAGGCGATCCACTGGTATTTGTTCCAGCGGTAAGGTGCGATAACAATGTCACGGCCATCGGTAATCCAAGATTTGAAATAGCCTTTATCCGGCACGACTGACATGGTTCTTTCGTCCCTGGGAATAGTGGAGAGCGGTTTTGGAGCAAGGGTGTCATCCTGCGCATGAATATTCAACTGCAGGATCAGTAATATTCCTGTTAAGCAAAATGAAATTCTTCCGGGTTTGGTTTGCATGGTTATTCTGTTCGGTTCATGATTTAATGAATCCAAAAATAACCATTATTAAACCGGAAATCATTATATAATTCGGGATAATGTTTGCATGATTCACACATTTACTTTGCCTTCCGGCTGCCTCTCCTGAAAATATCAAACCGCATGCCTCCCCAAACCCTGACCTGAGCCACATCATAATTGAACAGGGCATTGTTCAGCCGGTCGGGAACTTCATTGAACCCCGATTGAAAGGATCCCCCGAGGAACCACTTTTCCGTATTATAACCGATTGCAAAACGACCGGAGAGCTGAAACACAAATGCAAAATCGGAGGAGACCTTCAGGTCGTTCCGGAAAGTTGAAAACTGGGCTGCGATGCCCGGGAAAACAGCAGCTGTAGCATAACCATGTTTCATAAAAACAAGGGTGTAAGTATAACCTGGAGAAATCCCGGCTGTAAAAAACCTCCCGGCTGTCACCATGCTTTCAGGAGGCAGTCCGACCGAATCGGAGATGGCTGCAGGGATAATGCCGTGATCAGCAGTAATCCTGTAGTAAAGCAGGGAGGGCCTCAGGATAAAACTACCGGCACTCTTTTTCTGCCCCTCGTTCTGGATAAAGGCAGCACGGATGGAGAACCTCCTGGCATTAAATATCCAAAAGGCCGACAGTCCGACCGAGAAGGTTCGCATATCGGGAACAAGGTAATGCGATCCATCCTGCGCTTCAGGCGAACTGATATAAAACCCCCTGTAACGCTGGAGAAAAAACTCCCCCGCCACCACCCTCCCGAACGCGTTCACCCTCAGGTCGAGGGTTGAAGTTTTTCCGTAGGCGACCTGGTCGGTTTTGTAAACAGGGTTATCAATGGAGAGGCCCAGTCCAAACCACTTCCAGAACCCTGCAACCCCCACCCTTAGGTTTGCATTGGGACGATAGACTATTTTCGTGATTTTATCGCTTTCCGGATTGATGAGCAGCGACGCATTCTGAAACAGCAAAAACAACCTGGTGGTCAATAACCCGGTGTAATCCTTGATGTACAGGCTGTCAAAGGCAGCCACATGCGGATCTCCCCCCGCATGGCCCTTCCGGGCATAGGATGAATTTAATGAAAAAACCAGGCAAAGAGTCAATAGAACCGCATGGCAGGTTTTAGGTGTCAAACAGGTAAATTGAAGTTTGCCCGGAATAATTCGGCCGTAATATGATTTGGCCCTCGCTGCTTTCACACGGTGATGTTCATCAGGTATGCAAAAAGCCCGAATACCTTCAGCAGCCAGATGACCAGAACTACTATGACAACAACATTAAAGATTTTTTTGATTTTGCTGTCCATCGGGATGTAAGAATTTACAAGCCAGAGGAGTACACCGGCAACAACCAGTACGATCAGAATAGTGAATAATGGCATAAAAGTAGATTTTAAATTGTTTAAGCAAAGGTACCTTTCGCGACTCCATTGCGTGTTACATAACTTTCCCAATAATTTGTATCATTCACACATTTTGAAACCTTTGGTTGCAACCGGCATCCTGTTTCAAATAAACCGGATCCCGTTCTATGGCAGCCCCGCCAATTTGCTTTTCGCACGCTCCCGTTTAAATTTCCTTCTCGGGGACACATCGTTTAGCTTGTTTAATTTATTTGAAGCCCTGATAAGCGATTCAGGAAACTCTCCTTTGTACTCAATTTTGTAGAATGAATAACCGTCATAGGGAACCAGGTTAACCCCGGCCGACAGTTTTACCCGTTTATCGAGCCCTTTTTTCTTAAAACATAACATGAAAGAGGCTAGTCTCTCCCTGTTCAGTTTGATGAACCGGGCATTGATTAAACCGGTGCCAACAAGCCTTGTACATTGTTCCTGCCTGGTGATAAGAGCTGTGTCGCTTACCTGCGAATGAATATATTTTAAAAACAGGGAATCTGTAATCGACATTTTATCGACCTTTTCCGAGTCATCCTCATTGAATCCACGGCCTGCCGCCAGGTGTGCGGCAAGGAAATACTTTTTCTTCGCTTCAAAGAAGAGGATCGACTCCTTCTCCCTGGCTGCATACTGCTGGGGTGAAACTGAAATAAATGCTGCACGGTCTTCATCTAGGAAATCGGCGATCCTCCCAACGAATTTCTCCTGGTCAGGATCCATTGAATTTTGCCGCATCCGCCATTTAACCGTAAGTGACTTCTCAATCTCGGTTTCAACGGTCTTCACCTGCATCCGGTAAGGGGTTGTAAGTGGTTTAACAAAGATGTTTTTCACCATATCGAGAAGGATATCCGTCAGGTTAAATTCGGGATTCTTTATATTACCGGTTATCGGGATTTCATAATCTATCACATTGCCCCGCTCGCGAACCAGTGCCATGATCAGGTTTAGCGGGAGCCACCTGGCACCCTTGTTTTTGACGCGCCTTGTCACCCTGGGATCGATGATCACCACATGATTTTCGCTTTTGATAAACCCATCCCTCACATTCCATGTTCCGTTCAGTTCTATTGTTCCCCGGTCCAACGGGTATGAGGTGTAGGTAACCAGGTAAGGATTAAACAAGGAAGCCGGCAGGTGCTGAAGATGGTATTGCAGGTCGAAATCGGTACTGTCTTTTGGATTGATGCGCAATTTGACAAGCAGACTGCCATAGGGGGCTATCCCTGACCTGATATCAACATCGACCCAGTCGTGAAGCTTGTCGATCGAATCGGCCCGTATGAAGAGCGGATCAAGGTCGACAGAAAACTGTTCAAGGAGGGCAAAATCATTGAATTTCAGGTCACCTTTGTAGATCGCCAGCCTGTTGATTTTATAATCGCTCTGAAAAAAATTCACCGACAGCTGTTTGACATATCGCGCAATTTCGATCACGAGATTAAACCTGGCAGGATCTGCCCTGGCGGCTGCAACCTTCGACCCGTTTTTTCCAAATATTTTTTGCAGGTTATCGGATCCCTCGTACCGTTCGAATTTGAAAAAGGGACGGATGACGGAGACCGAGTCGAAAAGATATTTGTGATGTTCGGGGCTTATCTCGACAATATCCATAACCAGTTTGCCAAAGGAGGCCAGATCATGCAGCGAATCTTTACCGAAATGGAAATCGTTGATGGCCAGGTGCCCGGTAGTCGTGAGGTTTTCGACATTTTTCAGGTTACCGGTTGCCTTCAGGTCTGCATCAAGGTTTGCCGAAAAACTTCCGTTGTTTGTAAGATCTTTAAGATACTGGCCGATGATGTTTAAATCAAACCGGTTTATAAGAACCGAATAACGGTAATTCAGCGTTTTGAAATCAATGGTAAAATCACCCCGGAAATCACCGGACCCGCTACCGGGGAAAAATGAGATCCGGGCCGCGATGGTGTCTGCGTTCCATAATTTCCCGGCACTGGCCAGGTTGACACCTTTTATCGAATAATCGATCGGGATCAGCTTTTCACGGAAACGGAACGTTCCATCGATAATCCGAATGTTTAAAATATTAAAATGCATGCCGGCCTTTGCAGACCCGGGATTCTCTGGTGTAAATCTCTTGATGATGTCGGTAAAATTAAGTTCCTTCCTGTCCTGGATGACAATACCCCGGGGCCGGTCAAGCGTAACCTCCGAGAGTTCTATCGTCCCGGAAAACAGTTTAACCATTGAAAAGTTCACACTTAATCCTTTGGCTGTGAAGAAAACGGTGTCTCCATCCGCGTATGTGTCGAGCCCTTTTGATTCATATATTTTAAGGTCGGTTAACCGGACAAAGCCGGTAAATGGATTCAGATAGACCCGGCCCAGGG
>JBAXFZ010000073.1:0-13086 GCA_037139685.1 Bacteroidota bacterium | reverse complement strand
CTGGAGATCAATCCCTACCTGAACTCTTCGGGTGTGAATACCGGCCAGTTTGTAAATCCCCCCGACGCGGGCTATAACATTGTGGGATCGCCCGATCCAAACCTGATGAAGGAAAATAAGAAGGTTTCGAAACAGATCGTCTGGAAATATTCAAGTAAGAACAATACCTCGTTTTTCAGCACCATCGGCTCAAGCGCCCAGCGGCTGCCGAATGGGAACACACTTGTATGCGCCATGAATGACGGCCACTTTTTCGAGGTTCGTCCGGCCGACACTTCGGTGGTTTGGGAATATACAAACCCAATGACACGCGACGGCATCAAAAAGATAAAGGTTGACAATTACCCGACCTATAACGGGGTTTTCAGGGCCTACCGTTACGCTGCAACCGACCCCGGGCTGGCAGGCCACGACCTCACCCCCGGGGCTACCATGACAGGCGATCCCCCTAATTACTGGACGCCCGGGAGTCTCACAGGCATCGATGACACTGAAACCAGCCTGCCACAGGAAAACACCCTGGATCAGAATTACCCGAACCCCTTCAACCACAGCACGACAATTAGTTTCGAAATCACGGAACCGGCCATGGTTACCCTCGTGATCTATGATCTTTCTGGGAACCAGGTAAAATCGCTGATTAACCGCAGCTGTTCCGCAGGGAAATATTCCATGAACTGGGATGGCAAAAATGACCGTGGATCAATGGTGGCAAACGGTATGTATGTTTATATCCTCAGGGGCGATAACAGGCAGCTAAGCAAAAAAATGATCTATTGCAGATAGTAAGAAAGTGGTTGTGAGTAAGGGTAGACATGGTTTTATGTGTATTATAGGCAATGTAAACACAAAAATTATAGAATGAAATCTTCCATCGGATTTACTTTGCTTCTCCTGCTGATGAGTCCCAGGTTTTTCGGGCAGAACTTTACCGAGATATTGGGCAGGCCTTCCAATTCGGCGATGACCATGAGCATCCTCTTTGACCAGCAGACAGAGGTTTACTGGGAATACGGCACCACCCCGGGAGCCTACAGCAACAGCACCCCGAACATCATTGCAAAAAAGGACAGTTGCGTGGAGGCTGAATTTGTCAGCCTTGCTGCAAATACGAAATACTATTACCGCACCAGGTACAGGCTTGCAGGAACATCTGCCGCCTTTTCGGCCAGCCCGGAGCATATATTTCACACCCAAAGATCTCCCGGGAACACCTTTTCATTTGCCGTGGATGCCGACCCGCATATGGATACCAATTCAAACCCGGCAGCCTATGCGCTTACCCTACAGAACGTACTGGATGTCCACCCCGATTTCCTGGTCGACCTTGGCGATATCTTCATGTCGGAGAAGCTGCAGGTGGTGAACCAGGCGAATATCACCGCCCGTCATTTACTTTACCGGCCTTACCTGGGTGCAGTCTGTCATTCGGTTCCGCTTTTTCTCGTTATAGGGAACCATGAAGGGGAAAATGGCTGGCAGCTCGATGGTACGCCGAACAGTTTGCCGGTAATGGCCGCCAATACGCGAAAGATGTATTATCCAAACCCTTTTCCAAATGCTTTTTATACAGGCAATACCAAAGCCTCGAATTTTGTGGGGCTACGCGAAAACTATTATTCCTGGACATGGGGAGATGCCCTGTTCATCGTTCTTGATCCCTACTGGTATACGGTGACCAAACCCGACTGGGGCTGGACGCTGGGCGAGGACCAGTACAACTGGTTTAAGAATGTGATCACAACCAGCCAGGCAAAATTCAAATTTGTATTCTGCCATCAGCTTGTAGGCGGGTATGGGAACGATGGCAGGGGAGGAGCGGAATATGCAGGTTTTTTTGAAAACGGAGGTGAAAACGCCGATTCAACATGGGGATTTGACAGTCATCGGCCCGGCTGGGGCAAGTCGGTTCATACGCTTATGGTTGAAAACAATGCCAGCATTTTCTTCCATGGTCATGACCATTGCTATGCCAAACAGGATAAGGACGGTATCGTTTACCAGGAGGTGCCGCAACCATCCTCAAAAAATATCTCCATGTTCACCGGCAGCCAGTATGGGTATGTGAACGGCATCCTGATGCCGAGCAGGGGATACCTGCTTGTCACGGTTACCGATTCAACGGCAAAGGTTGATTATGTCAAAACTTTTCTTCCGAATGAGTTGACCGGGGGCCACGCCAACGGGGAGACAGCCTTTTCCTATACCATCAGGTCATCTGTCACTGCCGTTGATGAGACCAGCAGGACGACTCCCTCCTCCCTGCTCGAACAAAACTATCCGAACCCGTTTAATTCAGGTACATTCATAAAATACAGGATAAAAGAGGCCTGCCAGGTCAGGATACAGGTTTCTGACATGCTGGGAAGGGAGGCGGGCACGCTTGTCAGCCAGTACCAGCAGCCGGGAACATACACGGTCCGGTTCAATCCGGGGCAGCAGGCCTCCCCGGGGGGAGTTTACATTTGCAGGATGGTTGCCGGCCAATATTCGAAAACGATCAAAATGGTTTGTATCAAATAATTCAATAAAGTTGCCTATGACCTCTCTTCTGAAAAATACGATGATCCTGTTTCTTGTCCTATCCGGGCCCTTGTCGCGGATGGTGGCGCAGACACCTGTTCCCTTCAGGCTCCCGGACACAGGCCAAACTGCCGGATATACCGCAACAAGCGGCGAGGATGCCGATTTTACAATCAATCCCCCCTCTTTAACATTGAACGGGGATGGCACTGTGACTGACAACAACACGGGGCTTATGTGGCAGCAAACCGATGGCGGCGAGATGACCTGGGAAAATGCAACGACATTCTGCGGCAATTTAACACTGGCAGGGCATTCAGACTGGCGGCTGCCGAGAGCCCTTGAATTGTTCGGCATCAACAACTACAACCATCTCAATCCTGCCCTGAATTCCGCCTTTTTTACAACAACCACGGCTGATTACTGGTGGACCAGCGAGACACAGGCTGATGATGTAACAAAAGTATGGGTTGTAAATGCAGGCGGTGGTGTCGGGGCCCATCCGAAATCAGAGACCATCAGTGCCGGCGGGACAAAGAGGTTCAACGCGAGAGCCGTGAGGGACCTCCGTTCCCCGTTTGTTCCCGCATCCCGGTTTACCGACAATGGCAACGGTACCATAGCTGACAATTTAACAGGATTAACATGGCAGCAAATCCAGGCGTCAAATACGCTGACCTGGGAGGAGGCGCTTGCCTGCGGTAGGAGTACCACCCTGGCCGGCAAGTCGGACTGGAGGCTTCCAAATGTAAAGGAACTTCAGTCGCTGAATGATGTTCATTTATCAAAGCCTTCGTTCGACAAAAACTATTTCACCAACATCCTTTCAGGCAATTACTGGTCCTCCACGACCATGTTCCAGATAGCTGCAAAAGCGTGGGATATAAACGTTGATTACGGCATAGTTTCATACAATGACAAGACACAGCAGGAACATGTGCTGCTCGTCAGGGGAGGGCTGGATAATATGTCACTGAATATTTCCGAGTCGGCCATCCCTGGCGGCGAATATATGATGGGAGATCATTTTGGCTTTGTTGATCCCCACCATCCCAGTGATGAGCTGCCTGTTCACCTGGTTAAGGTCGATTCATTCAACATGGCAAAGACGGAAACGACGAACCAGCAGTTCCTCGGATTTCTGAACGCTTATTTAATACAGGGTTTGATCGAAGTGAGGAACAACATCGTTTACCTAACCGGCGGCACCGACAGTCTTTGTTATACCTGGCAGTACGCCCCATGGTACAGCATCGCCTATGATGGTGCCTCCTTTTCATTGGCCGATTTCAGGGCCAACCACCCGATGGTGGGGGTGCTGTGGTTCGGGGCAGTCGTTTACTGCAACTGGCTCAGCCAGCAAAACGGGTTGCAGGAGTGTTATGACCTTACGACTTGGGACTGCAACTTTGCCGCCAACGGGTACCGGCTGCCAACGGAGGCCGAATGGGAGTATGCAGGCAGGGGAGGCCATACCAATCCCTATTTTAACTATCCCAACGGGAATACGATTGATGTAACACAGGCTAACCTTCCCAATTCGGGCGATCCCTATGAAACCGGGAGCTACCCGCTGTCAACACCGGTTGGCTTTTATGACGGGGCCCTGAAGCTCAAAGCGGATTACAACTGGCCGGGAAGCGCATCCAGCTACCAGACTGCCGACGGCGTAAATGGTTTTGGCCTCTATGACATGCAGGGGAATGTGTGGGAACTGATAAACGACTGGTACGGGCAGGATTATTACCTGAACAGCCCCTATGATAACCCCAGGGGCCCTGATGCCGGGTTTCTCATGCCCGATGGCAAACCATACAGGGGCATGCGGGGAGGGAACTGGTACAACGGATATGATACAAACGGGGTCAATGACGGCCATTCGCGGGTATCTAACAGGAATCCTTCCTATTATCGCGGGCCGCAGGATCCGCACCATCCGTGGTATCACATCGGCTTCAGGGTGGTCAGGAAATATTCCCTGGCGCTGGGATTGAATGAGACAGGGAGCCAGGAAACAGGAACATTCAGGGTCGAACAGAATTATCCTAATCCCTTTGCGGCCTCTACAACGGTTAGGTACTACCTGCCCCGGACATCAGATGTCGTTTTTACAGTCAGGAATGTCCTTGGACGGGAAGTCGCACGGTTTGCATGCAGCGGTATTCCTTCCGGGTGGCACAATTTCACCTGGGACGCGACATCTTCAGGCGCAGGCATCTATTTCTGTACCATTTCTGCAGCGGAATTTCAGTCAGCAATAAAAATGATTCATATTAAATAACCGGGACATGAAAAACAAATTCTTCCTCCTTACGATGCTCATCCTGCCGTTCCTGCAGGTAAGCGGCCAAACCAGAACAATGGGGCTGTTCATCAACGACACGCTGAATGCTTTTCACGGCTATACACTGTTTGCGCCCAAACATAACACCATGACCTACCTGATCAACAACGAAGGCCATAAATGCCACGAATGGAGCGCAAGTACCTATGCCCCGGGGCAATCGGTGTACCTTCTCGAGAGCGGGCACCTGCTCCGCACCTGCATGGTACAGGGGGGGCTCGGCTCAGGCGGGGGTGAAGGAGGAAGGATCGAGGAATATGACTGGAACGACAATCTGCTATGGCAGCTTGATTATTCAACAAATACTTACACGCAGCATCATGACATCAAGCGGCTGCCGAACGGGAACATCATCATGCTGGTTGATGAGAAAAAGACGCTCGCAGAGGCGATTGCCGCAGGGTTTAACCCGAACAATTTCCAGCCCGAGGTCCAGCAGAAGGGATACATGCTTCCCGATTGCATTATTGAAATACAGCCAACCTATCCCGTCGGCGGAACTGTCGTCTGGGAATGGCACGTGTGGGATCACCTGGTCCAGGATTACGATGCGTCGAAACTGAACTTCGGCGTTGTAAGCGCCCATCCCGAGCTGATCGATTGCGACGGCGACCACCGGGCGCTGCCGCTTTTCTGGAATCACATGAACTGCATCGATTATAATCCTGCACTCAACCAGATCGTCCTGAGCGTGCGGGGCAACAGCGAGCTTTGGATCGTTGACCACAGCACAACCACCGCGCAATCGGCCGGTCATACAGGCGGGGTGCACAACAGGGGGGGCGACCTGCTATACAGGTGGGGGAACCCGCTGACATACGGTGCAGGAACCGGCTCAAATCAAAAATATTTCGAACAGCATGACGTGGAATGGATAAAACCTGACTGCCCGGGTGCCGGGAACCTGATGTGTTTTAACAACGGTGTCGATCGCAACTATTCGAGTGTTGATGAAATAATCCCACCGGTGGATGTGAACGGCAACTACCCGTTGGCCACCGGAACGGCATATGGCCCTGCCAGCCTTACCTGGACCTATGTGGCGACCCCGCCTGAATCCCTTTTTGCGCATGATATATCCGGTGCCCAGCGCCTGCAGAATGGAAATACGCTGATCGATAACGGGCCACTCGGAACATTTACCGAAGTTACCCCGGCCGGGGTGATTGTCTGGAAGTATATCAACCCGGTTGATAATACCGGTCCGCTATGGCAGGGCGATTCGATACCGCATGATCCCACCCATCCGGAGGAGACCCTGAACTCCGTATTCAGGGTGTACCGCTATCCGCCCGATTATGCAGGTTTGGTGGGGAAAGACCTCACCCCGGGAGGATTTATCGAACTTTACCCGACGGGAATGGATGAGACCATAAGCCCCTCAATCCTGAACCGGATATATCCCAATCCCTTCACATCATCGATCAGCCTTGCCAATTCAACCGGTTCTGAATATTTTTCACTGGCCGACATAACGGGACATGTCGTATGGTCGGGAAAACATATTGAGCAGCAGGATTTTTCAGCCCTGGCACCCGGGATATATATACTTCAAATTGAATCAACTAAGTCTGTCCATACAATAAAACTGATCAGGAAATAAACTGCTTATATCATTCTTTTTGCACTTTGCATTTTGCATCCCGATGGAATAAAAACCGAGGACAGCCTTGCCGCCGGCAAGCAGCTCCGGTTCAAATATGGTACAGGGTGGTATTCGTTTATGGAACGCGGATTACCGCGGATTAATACGGATTTTTTTTAGCGGTTAGGTTAATCGCAGGACAATAGAATGCTGCAGGAGAAACATTCTGCAATTGAAGTCAGGTCACGGTTTTCCCAGGCGGCGGTCATTTCTTCCTTGCGGGAAGCTTCGGGGCAGATGGTGCCAGGAGATTCACCGGGGTTTTATGACTTTACCTAAATATCACTAATATATTATCTGAATTCAAAATGTAGTACTTTTATACAATTATGCCAGACTTCCGACTCAAGGTTTTTCATTCCGTTGCCACTCATCTGAGCTTTACGAAGGCGGCCGCCGAACTATTCATCACCCAGCCTGCAGTGACAAAGAATATCCAGGAGCTTGAAAAGGAACTCGACATCCGGCTGTTTGAGCGGAAGGCCAATAAAATCATCCTTACCCCGGCGGGACAAATCCTGGTGAACTATACCCACCAGATCATCGGCATCTACAAGCAGATAGACTTCGATTTCGGCATCCTGAAACAGAAATTCTCAGGCATTCTGCAGCTGGGGGCGAGCACGACCATCGGGCAATATGTCCTGCCACCTGTTCTGGCGAAATTCTACCAGCGGTTCCCGCAGATCAAACTGTCGCTGCTTAATGACAATACTGAGAAGATTGAGGCGGCATTGCTCGACAGGCGCATAGAACTGGGGATGGTCGAAGGCAAGACAAAACACAAAGAGCTTAAATACATCCCCTTTATCAAGGATGAGCTGGTCCCGGTTGTGCATACCGGCAGGAAACTGGCGGGCAGGGATGAAATTTCGCTGGATGAATTAACACGTATACCGCTGGTCTTCAGGGAGCGGGGTTCTGGAAGCCTTGAGGTGATCGAACATGAACTGGCCGTGCATAAAATCCAGCTTTCCGATCTCCGGGTCGCCATGTACCTGGGGAGCACAGAGAGCATCAAATCTTTCCTGGCCAACTCCGATTGCATGGGATTTATTTCCATTGCAGCCGTGTCGAAAGAGATAGCGAACGGGGAGTATAAGATCATCGACATCCCCGGGCTTGACATCCGCAGAATCTTCTCCTTTGTTCACCTGCACGGCAAATCCGACGGTCTCTCCGACACATTTATCCATTTCGCCCTGCAGCATTATAACCGGAAGTAATTTGGGATTAGTTTTTAAGACACCCCTGAATCCTTTTTAGTACTGAACTTTGCGGTCCGATTCATCTTAAAGGACCAGCAAATGCAACCAACCCCGTTTATCCGTAAGGCCATCTTCCTGGCAATTGCAGCATTATCACTTACCCCGTTGATCGAGCCGCCACTGGCGCTTTTCCTGGGGATCGTAATTGCGCAGTTTACCGGCAACCCTTATGAAAAATACAACCAAAAGGCCACCGGCTGGCTGCTGAAGATTTCGGTAGTTGGACTGGGTTTCGGGATGAATGCAGCTGAAGCCTTACAGGCAGGGAAACAGGGGATCCTTTTTACCGTGGCATCGATCAGCCTTACCTTTGTCGCAGGGCTTGCAGTTGGTAAACTGATGGCTGTCAACCGTAAGACAGCCATCCTTATTTCGACAGGAACAGCCATTTGCGGGGGAAGCGCCATTGCCGCCATATCGCCTGTTATCGGGGCCAGGGAAAACGAGGTATCGGTCTCGCTGGCCACGGTCTTTATCCTGAATTCAGTCGCACTGCTGATATTTCCTCAAATAGGAAATTGGTTTCATCTAAGCCAGCCGCAATTCGGCATGTGGGCGGCCATAGCCATTCATGATACGAGTTCGGTGGCAGGGGCGGCCCATAACTATGGTGCTCAGGCACTGCAGATAGCCACCACGGTTAAACTCGAACGCGCCCTGTGGATTATTCCTGTATCCTTGATTATGGCGCTGGCCTTCAGCACCAGCACAAAAATGATCAGGCTTCCCTGGTTTATCCTCCTGTTTGTGATGGCCATGCTGCTCAATACATTTCTTCCCCGCCTTCATTCGATTGACCAGGTCATTGTTTACGCGGCAAAACGGGGTCTCACCCTTACCCTGTTCCTCGTTGGTGCCGGGCTTACCCGGAATGCCATCAAAACAGTAAGCTTCCGCCCGATGGTTCTTGGCGTGCTGCTGTGGATTCTGATCTCCGTGAGCTCGTTGCTTGTGATCATGAAGACAATCGTGTGAACAGAGATATTTTCGCGTTTAATTACATCCCTTAATGATGGTAAGTGCCCATTGGCTGCTTTTTATCCCGGTAGGCCTCAACGGATCCCTTTAATTTCCCGAGATAGTAATAATGATCTACGGGGGTTATGGTTCCCCCGGGGTAGGTTATCGTGCAAACTTCGTAGAGGTCACCGGCATTATTGCCCCCTGCATTGCTTACGGAATATGGTCCGAACTGGCTCACCGGGCCGTTTTTAACACTAACGCTGACGAATGCGAGTGTTGTCCCGGCACCATGTGTAGCATAATAGTGGACAAAGAGCCTGTATGTGCCGTATAATTGTATTTGAGGAATTGTAATGTGTTCCGGGCCATACCCATTTATGTCATCCACATCGAGGTATGCACCCCAGGCCGGCACTTTGTTGGCATAATAACAGTCCTCTGAGGTCCACAGGGCCGATAGGTCATCACCGGGGGGGAGCAGGTGAAAGTCCACATCCGAATAGTCGGTATTCCACCTTAATTCGGTGAATAGGTCCAGGTCGGGGAGTTCGCCGTTAATCGTGATTTCCTTAACGCCATATGCCGGCCGGCCGTCTGAGCGCGTCCCGAAGCAGATTACCTTAATTGTGTTAAGCCCGTTATTGATGACGACGGGCTGTTCAAAATCGGTGCCGTTATAAGTCAGGGTTGTCGGAATATGGTTGACCTCCACGACCCCTTTTGTGATATAGTCAACCCCGGAAACGTATCCGGAGAGTGTTACGACACGGTTGGTAACACTTTCCCCATTCAACGGGTTGGTAATGGTGACACCCATTTCGGCCGTATCTACAAGGCAGATGTTTTTCCCAGAAGGGGGATAGTAGAGCAGGTGGGCTCCGGATGATACTGCGCAATTGTCGGTTTTGGACGCATCAGGCAGCGCCTGGAAGGCTCCTTCAACTGTTGCTCCGCCCAGCAGCAGGTCAAACAGCAACTTGCCGGTCGACTGTCCCAGGCAATTGGTTTCGTCCCACCCGATAACAACTCCGGCTCCTTTGTTATTAAACGCGGCCGCAAGCTGGGTGGTTGACTTGAATGCCTGGCAGGCAACCAGGTAAATAAGTGAATTGGGAAAGCTGTTTTGTGAATAGGTGCTTTCAACGAATTTATCGGAGATTGTATAAAAGGCAATAATGGAATTAACCCCGTTCCGGGTTTCCTTGCAATGGGAAATGCTGATTTTCCCGGCAACCCACCAGAGATAAAATTTATTGAACAGCTCATCCAGGATGTTCTGCGGGTTGGGTGGTTCCTCCCCCGTAAACAGCCAGGTCCGCGTTCCGTCATAGGTTCCGTGACTTATATAAAAAACAGCGCCATATTTGTTGAAGCTGTTCTGGAAAAAATTAATGTTTGCCTCACCGCCATTGATCACTGTAACATCGTATCCCTGTGTTAGAAATGATCCCTGGAGCTCATTTATAATATCCCGGCAGTACTGACGGCTCTCATCATTAAATTGCTGGTTTATCAGGCAGGCCTTGGTATTTCCCACGAGTCGCCGGTCCGTTGCGATTTTTGCCGGCTTTTTACCGCCATAGGGCGGAATGATGTACCCGTTTGCCAGGTACCATTGAATGATCCCTGCATTCTTGAATTTCACATAAAGGGTGCTGTCTCTGATCCAGGCATTTTCCACCTCAGGCAATCCCCTGAATGTCTCGAGCTGCTGCGAAACGGCAACCATCGTACTATTCCCGGTAATCATGGGATTTGATACGGCAGAGATAAAGTTGAAACTGGATGTGATTGATGCTTTCTGTGCATCGGTAAGGGAGGTTTGATTACCATTGCTGTCGCTGTTGTCGCTGTGTTTCTTGCACGACCAGGTGGTTAAAAAAACTGAAAGCAAAACAAATAAAATCCATGCAATTTTTTTCATAGGATTGGTTTTTACAAGTTGATAATATTTCAGGGATTAATCAATATCAGGTTTGATAACAGCTGCCGGAAATAGTTCAATTGAAATAGAATTCTACTTTGAATTGGTGCAGATTATTTATTGCTAAGAACGTTTTTATGGTTTGATATCCTCCGGGTTAACGATCCAGGAAATCGTGGCCCCTTTGCTGAATTTCACAAAGATGCCATTGCCCGTAATCCATGCTGAATCAACGGATGCGAATTGCCTGACCTTGGGTAATGCCTCCGACAACCGTTTCATCGGGTTTTCACTCAATACTGCGTGATCAAGGATGGCCTTGATCTGTATGTACTCGTCACTCATTTTTTTTGAATTTGACATTTGTCCCCGGTCAGAGGACTTGCAGCCGGGGAATGCAAGGAGAACTGAAAATAAAACGACTGACAAAAATTGATTACAGGAACTCATTTGCATATTTTATCCTTGCAGATACCTGAATAAACTCAATTATCACTCATTGAACGCTTTAGAATATCTAAAGCAAATATAAGCAATAAGATCGAAAAGTCAAGGTGCTGTAATGTTTATTTTGCTTATTGATGGTTGTTTTTTTTGATTAATCATAATTGTACCTGTAACGATCCTTAATTCTGTTTTGGTCTAAAGGGAGAGGTCCTTAAATGTAAAAATTCCATCAACCTTGTTTCTCTGCTATATTAAAGTTCAATCAAATTGTTTTTTAAATATGTGTTATGATGTTACTGTCGGATATAGTTAATGCAATGAACAATGAGGAATTATAAACGCAAGTAGAAAATCAAAACAATTCCTCGGTCAAAAACAAAAACCCTTATCTTCACCTGATGAATTCCTGCAATATGATCCGATCAGCACAAATTTCCTCAAATTTTAAATGATGATTATGATATTCATTGTAACCCGGAAAATATTTACCAAATCATGAAATCAAGGGTATCATTGGTATTGTCGTCTGGCGGCGCACGGGGAATTGCCCATATCGGGGTGATCGCGGAACTTGAGCGCCAGAGATACGAAATCTCCGCAATTGCCGGCTCGTCGATGGGGGCACTGGTAGGCGGCATGTACGCGTCCGGGAAACTGGGTGCCTACCGCGACTGGATGTGCCGGCTCGATAAAAAGGCGGTATTCAGCCTCGTAGATTTTACAATAAGTTCGAATGGCCTGGTGAAGGGAAGCAGGGTGATAAACGCACTGAAACAGATTGTCCCGGATGTCAGCATTGAGGATCTGCCGGTGGCGTTCACCGCCGTTGCAACCGATATCCGGAACAGGAAAGAGGTCATATTTGACAGGGGAAGCCTGTTCGAGGCAATACGGGCTTCAATTTCCATCCCAACAGTTTTTATTCCATTCATGCTCGATGAAATGATGCTGATCGACGGGGGAGTGATCAATCCGCTCCCATTGAACCGTGTAAAGCGAACAAAGGGAGACCTGCTGATCGCCGTTGATTTAAACGCCAGCCTGCCGGGCGAAAAAAATGAGCCGGTTAATGATCCGGGGGAACAGGCGGAGAGTGAATCCGCCATCATCTCCTTTATCCGGAAAAAGGGACTTGAATTTTTTCCGCCGAGGGTTGGAGAACAGCTGAACTATTATTCCCTGCTGACCGAGTCGGTCGGCCTGATGGTGCAGCAGTTATCCGCACTGACCATTGAAATGTGCCGCCCTGACATCATCATCCGGGTATCAAAGGATGCCTACGGGACCTTCGACTTTCACAAATCTGAAGAAATTATTGAGGCAGGTGCTATTGCGGCAAGAAAGGCACTGGAATAACCCCGATTGCAAATTACTCATTGCTCATTCACCAGGCAGTTGCTTTGCATCATGTTTTACCGTATTTATAATGATTCAGGGGAATCTCCCGGGTATTGTGTTTCAGTAGTAAGGAAATGCAATGAGCAATGAGTAATGAGAAATTATCAATTGGCAATAAAATAAACCATACCGGTTCTGTTCCCTTCCTTTCCGGCAAGGTTGCCGTCGAACCCGGGCAGGGGGAAGCCACCTTCAATCTGCCTTCGGGCAAATATGTTTATGCGGCTGAGATCCCGGTGAAGACGATTGCCGTTGTTACGATCACAGCCACAGTGTCAGACCTTCCATGCCACACGGACTCTGTGAGTGTAACCCTCTAAAATGGAGACTCGCGGAAGCCTGCACAGCTACAACTCTTTCATCAAATTAACAGCACTCCTGTCATCATAGGAGTATATGACTACCCGCGGCAGGGATATGAAGATTGAATCTGACAGGAGATGTCATGGGTAATGGAAAACATAAAATAAACTGTTGACCGGAATCTTACCAGCAGATATTAATTGATGGAATTTTTCCTATCACTGACCTATGCAATCCAAATCCATGCCCTGCCGCGCCTCCGGCGCGGTAT
>JBAXFZ010000072.1:0-13110 GCA_037139685.1 Bacteroidota bacterium | reverse complement strand
GATTTCATACAGGGCGACCAGGCAGTTCCTGATGAAAGCGCTGTAAAGCTGTTCCTGTCGGAACTGGAAAATTCGCTGCTCCCGGCTGAAAACAGCACAACGGGAGAACAGCAAAACCTGGTTGTACAGAAGTTTTCGGAAAGACTAAAACTGTCTGCAGCGGAGGCAGGGATGCTGATGAAAACCTATGTGAAGTCGGCCGGACTCAAAGACCAGGCTGTCGTTATGGATTTTCTCCCCGCCCCATCCCCGGTATCAGAGTCAACCAGGTATGCTGATTATCAGAGGCTTGATAAGATTGCCACCCTAATCAGCAGGATGAAAATGAGTGATACCGAACTAGCCTTCGTTCTTGAAAACCACAAGGCCATCAGGTGTACGTCACTGGCCGATCTTCCCGTAACAGAAGCCGCTGGGGATTTTGCCCCGTTTGAAATCCTTGTAAATCTGTTCAGGGCCCGCGATTCAATGCCGGCCGGCTCGCCCGGAATCGTCCGGGTGCTGGCGAATGCAATCACGAAGCCCGACATAGGAGAGTGGATCAGTGCTGCTTCGGCTGCAACCATGCGCGAGCAAAAAATCATCGGGGAACTGGTATCGGGCAGCGGGGGCAGGATTACAGGCGGCGGAATGCTAGGGAAGGTCTTCCCGCGCGATTTTATAAACGGGAATTTAATCCTGCAACTGAATAAATGTTGCTCAATCCTCAAAAATTCGGGAATGAGCCTTTCACTGATCAGTGAGATAATCCGGACAGATTTCACCAGCACTGTCAGCAAAGCCGTAAAAAATTCGGCAAAGGCCAGGTACGAAGATGCGCAATGGTTGAAACTGGCCAGGCCTCTGCGCGATCTCCTGCGTGAACAGCAACGGCAGTCCCTGGTGGCTTATGTGCTGAATCATGCTTCATTCGACCCCCTGGATAACAGGTATGAACGGTGGAAAAACAGCGATGAACTTTACGAATACTTGCTCATCGACCCGGAAATGAAACCCGTCAGCATGACCTCACGCATCAAACAGGCTATTTCAGGTGTGCAGCTGTTTGTCGACCGGGTACTGATGAACCTCGAACATCCCTTTTCAGATCCCTCGGAAGCCCCGTTGAAACTGGAAGGGGAACAGGTGGCAGAGTGGAACCAATGGCGCAGGATTTACCGGGTGTGGGAGGCAAACCGCAAAATATTTTTATATCCTGAAAACTGGCTGGAGCCCGAATTGCGGGATGACAAATCACCCTTCTTCAAAGAGCTGGAGATCCAGTTAAAGCAAAATGAACTTACAGGCGATAATATTGAGGATGCTTTTCACGGCTACCTCGAAAAGCTCGATGAGGTGGCTCGTCTCGAAGTGGTAGGGTTATACCGCCAGGAAGAAAAAGACCTGGCGGATGAGGATGATATTGACATTCTCCATGTATTTGCCCGCACCTTCGCCAACCCGCACAAATATTATCACAGGACCCTCGAAAACGGGGAATGGACTTCATGGACGAAACTGGAGATAGATATTGACGGAGACCATATAGTACCCGTTGTCTTTAACCGCAAATTGTGCCTGTTCTGGTTGTTTTTCACCCAGGAAACCGGGGGGCAGAACTCAATTCCCCTAGATGGAACATCGTCGCTTGCACCTCCGCCGAAGTGGTGGAAAATCCAGGCAGCATGGAGTGAATACCGTAAAAAGTGCTGGACGGCGAAGCGGTTGTCAAAAAGTTTTCTGAAGTCAAGGATACTTACTCCCGACAATGTTCCGGAGACCCTCGAAATGTGGCGTGACAAGTGCTGGGTCACCGCCTCGGTTGCCGGGGATGAGCTTTGGTTGTCATTGGCTGACATCACAGAAGAAGGGAACAATGCCTTTATATTCAACAACACCAACGATGATCCATTCCTGGGAGGTGAAACTGCAAACCTCCCGGGCGGGCAGGTTTCGGGGCCGGTTAACAGTTTTGTTGAAGCCGACCGGCAGATGCTGGTTGCAAAAAACGGGAATGACCCGCTGGAAATTACGGTTCTGGCTGACGGGAATGTGAAAACAACAATTCGCATATTGAGCAACACAGGTGAAAACAGGTTCAGGCTGGCAGTTCCTTCAAACGAACCCGGACCGGTTTACAGCAGCTTCGTTTACCAGGATGTAAAGAACACATTCTTCATCAGCCATTCCAGGGTAACCGTTCCCCTTTCAACAGATTCCTGTTTCGGTTTTGGTGACTGGAACTCTTTATTATCTGACATCTGGACGGAGTTAAAGGAGAACATGCCGGTCATTGGCCGGAATACGTTCATTAACGGTACCACTGGCCCGGCAGCCGGTTCTTCCGGCCGGATGCTGCCAGCCGCCGGGGGTGGATTTCCGGGGGCACCGGAGCAGGGAGATGCCGTCGGGTTTGACGCTGCTGCTGCCGGGGGAGGAGTTCCCCTGCTGCCGTCAGCCCAGGCATTGGTAACAAATTTCGTTGAGATCGACAGGTTTGCCTTCACCACCTTTTATCATCCGCAGGTTCAGGGATTCATCAGTGAATTGTATAAAAAGGGAATAAAGGGGTTGCTGAGGCGGGAGGTGGAAACGGTGAATGAACCTGTAAATCTTCTCGCAACCTATGGCCCCTCGCTACTTGCAGACGTGGTTGTTCCCACGAATGATGTCGATTTTGCCTATGGCAGTGCCTACGCTCAGTACAACTGGGAGTTGTTTTTCCATGTGCCCATGCTGATGGCCTGCAGGCTTAAAGACGACCAGCGTTTCGAAGAGGCGCGCAAATGGTTTCATTTCATCTTTGATCCTACAGCCAGCAATGGTGACGGCAGGGAAAGATTCTGGCAGTTCAGGCCCTTTTATGAAGCGGCAGGCCGCAACATTGAAACGCTGGATGATCTGCTGAAAAACCAGGCAGAATTGGAAATGCAGGTCGGCAAGTGGATGCATGACCCCTTCAGCCCCCATGTCATCGCACGCATGCGGATCGGGGCATATATGCGGAATGTGGTGATGAGGTACCTCGATAACCTGATATGCTGGGCCGATAACCTCTTTAAGCGTGACACCATCGAAGCTATCAATGAAGCCACCAACCTATACATCCTTGCCGCGAAAATCCTGGGAGAACGGCCGCAGCAGATCCCGCCGCGCACTGTTCATGAGGAGTCTGACTTTGCGGGCCTCAGCGGGATACTGGATCCCTTCTCCAACGCGATGGTTCAGATAGAGACCATGATTGCCCCGTCGGCCTCCTCAGCTTCAGGCATGGCAAGCGGCAACACTAGTGCCCTGGGTAAAATGTTCTATTTCTGTGTGCCGCAGAACGAGAGCCTGCTGAAATACTGGGATACCGTGGCAGACAGGTTGTTCAAGATCCGCCACAGCCTGAGTATCGGCGGCGTGCTGCGATCGCTGCCGTTGTACGAGCCACCCATCGACCCGGCCATGCTTGTAAGGGCAGCTGCAGCCGGGATAGACCTGGGCAGCATTCTCAGCGATTCGGCTGCAGAGCTGCCGCAATATCGGTTCAGTATCATGCTCCAAAAAACCTGTGAGTTTCTTAATGAAGTCAAGGCTCTTGGCTCATCTCTGCTCCAGGCCCTCGAAAAGCAGGATGCGGAGGCATTTGCTTTGCTGCATTCAGCCCAGGAGCAGCAGGTGCTGAGTGTTGTTATGACCATGAAGGAAAGCCAGGTGGAAGATGCCCGGGCACAGTTGGAGAGCACAAGGAAATCGAAAGAGATCGCCCAGCTGAAATTCGACTACTACAATACCCGGGAATTTATGAATTCATACGAACAGCAGCAGTTGGACAGCGTACAAACAGGGATGACCTTCTCAATTATCCAGGGAGCTCTTAGCACCATTGGCGGGGTGCTGGCTGCCATCCCGAATTTAAAGATCGGCTGCCCTCCTTCAATCGGTGCAACCTGGGGCGGTGACAATCTTGCAGGTATCATGAATGCAATCAGCTCCTATATGGGGATATACGCAGCCATCAACACCGCCCAGGGATCGATGGCCGGCACCTACGGCAATTATACCCGCAGGATGGATGACTGGAGCTACCAGGCGGACTCCGCGGCCAGGGAGCTGGAACAGTTGGATAAACAAATTCTTTCAGCTGAAATAAGGCTTGCTGTTGCCATGAAGGACCTGGAAAACCAGCAAATCCAGATTGACAACAACAGGGAAGCCGACGAGTTCATGCGCACCAAATTCACAAACCTGCAACTTTATGACTGGATGTCGGGCCAGCTGTCGACCCTCTATTTCCAAAGCTATCAGCTTGCCTATAACCTTGCCGGGAAGACTGAGAAATGCTACCAGTTCGAGCTGGGTGAATATGACAATACCTCGTTTGTACAGTTTGGTTACTGGGATAGCCTGAAGAAGGGGCTGCTCAGCGCTGAAAAACTGCAGTACGACCTTCGCAGGATGGAGAGTTCATACTACGACAAAAATGTCCGTGAAATGGAGTTGACCAAGCATGTATCGATGCTGCTGCTGAACCCCCGGGCAATTCTTGATTTGCGTTTAAATGGCGCGTGTACATTCGTAATCCCCGAAGCGGTTTATGATCTCGACTTCCAGGAGCATTACTTCCGCAGGATTAAATCGGTATCGGTAAGCATCCCGTGCATTGCCGGGCCCTACACCTCCGTCAATGCCACCCTTCGTTTGCTGAGACACACAATCCGTACCAGCCAGGCATTGAATGCGGGTTCGTACCGGTGTGCCGATTACAGCACCGACAGCCGTTTCCGTCATGTGATAACTCCGAACCCCGCTATTGCAATCAGCAGCGCCCAGAATGACAACGGCGGGTTCGAGCTGAATTTCAGGGATGAGAGGTACCTGCCTTTCGAAGGCTGCGGTGCCATCAGTGAATGGAGACTGGAGCTGAACCAGGAGGAAGAATTCAGGATGTTTGACTACAGCACCATCGGCGATGTGATCATGACCGTTCGCTATACCGCAAAAGAGGTGACTGAAGGATCCTCTGCTTTCAAAACGGCTGTGTCGGGGTGCCTCAGGGAGCTGATACAGGGCGCCCTGGTCACAAACGGCGAAGAGATCGACCTGAAAAGGATGTTCAGCCTGAAGCATGAATTTGCATCAGAGTGGCATAAATTTCTGTATCCTCCGGCGCAAGCTTCAGAACAGCTGCTGTCGGTTACTTTGCAACGTGAACATTTTCCCTACTTTACAGCCGGGCATGCCATAAGGATAAAGGAAATTGAAGTATGGATGAAGGCTGACAGGGAGGGAGAATATGAAATGGTCTTTACCGCCAACGATAGTAACATTGTTTCACAGGTAATCCTGATGCAGGAGATCGCCGCCAATAAAAAGATGAAGAAGGCATCCTTCTCAGAGACCACCCCGGGGCATTCCCTGCTGTCCGTTAATGTGTTTGCTCCCTTGTCATTTAAGTTCAGGAGGAAAACAGGCGAACCGGTTTCGGGGGGATATAACGGGATAGGAACATTTCCTGAAGAAATTTCCGATCTGTTTATGATTGTGCATTATTCACTGTAAAAAAAAAGAGCCCGGCATCGCGCCGGGCTCTTTTTTATCGCATTCAGTGCCAAAGATTATTTTTTACCTTTTTTGGCGGCTGGTTTTGCAGCTGTTTTTGCAGCTTTAACGGCTTTTGCAGGTTTGATCAGGTGTTTCGCAACTGAATCCTGGTGAGCAATCGAATCAGCTACTTTTTTCTGAGCGGCCTGAACCTTAGCAATTGAATCAGCGACTTTCTGAGCCTGAGCCTGAACCATTGCCATTGAATCAGCTACTCTTACTGAGTCAGCAATTCTTTTTGCTTCTTTTTCCTTTGCGCTTGGGCCACATGATGTCATGAAAGCTACAGCAGCGATAACTAAAATTGTTGCAAGTTTTTTCATTGTTCTATTGATTTAAAATTCGACTGCAAAGGTAATAACTTATTTCACATTTATTAACATTTATTAACATTTTTTTTAAAAAGATGAAAAAAAATCATTTTAGTGCTGTTTAAGATACTGGCTTGTCCATATTTATAACAGCCTGAAATGGAAATCCTACGGGCGTAACGATGGCAAATACCCGATCAAACACCCTTTTTTCAACATGTTTTCATGCTGAAAAACATTTATATACACCGGATAACCGGGATGATTTGTTATGTTATATGGTTTTGCTTATATTTGCACTGGAATATAGGGATGAGGTATTTATAACCGCAGAATTCATACAACACGTGAATATGAGTTATGGAAATCCCAGGTGACCGATTTTTAAAATTAAACAACATTATATGAAATCGATAAATTTCACAGAAGAGGAACTGGACCATCTCCGTGGATACTACCTGATAGAGCTGGCAGAGGCAGAAAAGGATGTTGACAGGATTAAGGATATTCTGTCCAAACTTGGAGAGTCGAAACCGGTCCGGCCGGAGATTACGCCCGAAAAGAGACCCGCAAAGCGCGGCCCGAAACCTAGGATTGGCATTGAGCCAACCCCTGCCGCCGAACCCAAAAAAAGAGGCCCGAAGCCAAAGGTTAAGGTTGAGGAGGTTGTAAAGAAGGAACGCAAGCCCCGCTCTGATAAAGGTGGTGTAAGGAATAAGCGGGTTAAGCCGGCCACGGAAGAGGCCTTTGTTGCCGAGCCGTTTACAGCAATTATTGAACCACGGCAGGATAAACCGGCCATTCCCAAAAAAGCCAAAAAGAAAAAGCAACTCAAACGTCGTGGAATCACCCTGGCCCCGATGGGAAAGCCTTTGCCAAGAAGAGCCCCGGAACCGGAATTGCCAACTGATGAACAGGTGCAGGAAAATCCTGAATAGCATCGAATCGTTTCAGACTAATACAGGGGGATTATTCCCCCTTTTTTTATGCCCGGAATTTATCCTGCAGGATGAAGATGGCCGGTGGGCTGTCACTGAAAACCCGCTTTCAAACCGGGTTCCCGGTCATGGCAACATTTTATTAACTTTGTATTGATTTTTACAAACCCCGGGATGGCCCTGTTCTGCTTATGATCCGGTAAGGGTATCGAAAAAATGAGAAAAGACGTTTTGATATATTTTGCGGGAAAAATCATCCCTGCCCTGGCGAACCTGGCTATTATCATACTTGCCGTGAGGTTCCTCGGCAAGGCGGAATATGGAAAATATTCGCTCATCTTTTATGCGGCCATGCTGCTGAGCACCCTTACCTTCGGGTGGATCCAGCAGAGCATCCTCAGGTTCCTGAGCGCCTACCCGGGCGAAAAGGTCATCGTCATAAACCGCTTTTTTCTCCTGACCCTGATGAGCACCCTCTCTGCGGCCATCGTCGGGGGTTTTCTCTGTATCTTTTACTTTCAGCTGTCATGGGCCGATACAGCGGTTGTCATCCTCTATATTTTTATGTACAACCTTTTCCTTTTTCACCTCACCCTGAACCAGGCAGGCAGGAAGTCGCTGCGTTATGCCATTCTGGAAGGAACCTACAACCTCTTCTATATTGTTTTATTCCTGCTCATCGTACTGGTGTTTAACCAGCACCTTTTTATCGTCCTCTTCATAGCCATGGTTCTGGGACTCCTGGTAACTGAATTTTTACGGTTGACGGTTTTACCGGAGGGAAAAGCAGGGATTGATCCATCGCAGGTTTATTTTCATGCCGGTTTCACCAAACAGGTGTTCAACTTCGGATTCCCGATAACCATCTGGCTTTTCCTTTCATATTTCCTGAACATTTCCGACCGGTTCATCATCAAGGAGTTTACCAGTTATGAAAACGTGGGCACCTATTCGGCTATCAAAGATTTTATCATTAAAATCGCAACCTTCTCGACAATCCCCATTCTCCTGGCATACCACCCGATGATCGTGGAGAAATGGAACCAAAACATGAAAAAAGAGGCTCTGAAGCTGATCCGTGAAGGATTGAACTATTGCCTGCTCATTGCAGTTGTTGTGTTTGTTGTTTTTATGGTATTCCAGGAGCTGTTTTATACCAGGATTCTCCACCTGCAGGTGATCAGGCAGTTCCTGGTATCGGCCTCGCTGATCGGCTCCGCTTTTTTATGGCAGGCAGCCATGCTGATTCACAAACCCCTTGAATTGCTGCTGAAGACAAGGTTGATGCTGGTCGCCATTGTTGCCGCCCTCGTGGTGAATACGCTGGCAAACCTGCTCTTTGTCCCGTTATACGGCTACCCTGCATCTGCGGTCATATCCCTGCTTTCGGTTCTTACCTATATTATTGTTATTTTCGCCTTTTTATTCCGGTTTAATAAACAAGGATTGCTCAGATAATGAATATCTCTTCGTTTCAACCCACACTCCCTGCCCCCATTTTCAACCGGTATGGATCAAAGCTTATCCTTCTCGAATATGAATAAAGCCGAAATCCTGGTTGTGGGTGTTGTCTATAATACCTATCCCGAAACGCTCCGTTACCTGGATAGTTTTATTATTCCCGATACCGGCAACATCACCCTTGTTCTGGTTGATAACAGCAGCTGCGAAAAACCGCAGGGGTTTATGGAGAAAATCAACTCCTATCCCTTCCTGGATTATATTGAAACGGGTAACAATCCCGGCTATTTCGGTGGCGCCAGGGTCGGGATCGAACATTACCTGAGCCGGCATGCCACATACCCCGAATGGGTCCTTGTGACGAATGTCGATATTGTTTTTGAACCCCGGTTCTTCACCCGGTTATCGGAACTTGCCGCTGATGAGACGCTTGGAGTCGTTGCCCCTTCGATAATTTCCGATAAATGGAAAACGGACTACAACCCCGGCCTTATGGTGCGGTATTCCGGAGGAAGACTTAAGTTTTACCATCTCCTCTATTCGAGTGTTGTGTTGCATAACCTGTTTCTCATAGCAGCGTATACTAAAATGTGGCTGGCAAAGATTTTCCGGGAAAAAAGGGAAGTTGCTGAAGGTAAGGGATCCCGGAATAAAAAAATGTACGCATCGCATGGTTCCTGCATGATCTTTAACAGGAACTATTTTTCCCGAGGGGGAGACCTTGATCTGCCCAATTTTTTATACGGGGAGGAGATTCATGTAGCCGAGCATGCACTACGGGCTGGGCTGGCGATTGAGTACCATCCGGAACTGGTAATTCATGATTTTGAACATGCATCCACCGGGTTTTTTGTGACATCTGCCACGAACAGGTTTAACCGTCAGGCTGTCAGGGCAATTCTTGACCGTTATTACCGTTGAAAGATGCCTGCTCCCGTTAGCCGGTCACCCTGCTGCTTTTTTTATGCTGAATTCTGCATTGCTGGTATTATTAACCTGCTTTATTGTTTTGATTCTTCGGAATGCTCTCCCGGGAGAGAAAATTTTCCGTGAAAAATCAGCTGTTACCGGCAGGATCAGAAACGAAGGGGCTTAAAATAACACTTCAACATTTTGAGCTGATCCGGTTGAAATTGCCGGAACAATAGTATTACTTTTACCCTTTATTTAGTGAAAAGTCCTGATTAACCCAAATGCAATGAATCATCTCGTTAGTATCATAGTTCCTTGTTTCAACGAAGAAAAATATATCGGCACTTTCATTGAAAACCTGCTCCATCAGGATTTCCCCAAAGAATGGCTTGAGGTTTTCATCATCGACGGCATGAGCAGTGATCATACCCGTGAGATCATTGCAGAATACCAGCAGAAACACCCATTTATCCAATTGTTGCTGAATGAAAAACGGTTTGTTCCTTTCGCCTTAAACCTGGCCATAAGAAAGGCCAAGGGGGATATAATCGTCAGAATGGATGCCCATTCGGGGTACCCGGTTGACTATGTCAGTGTGCTTGTAAAATACCTCATTGAACTTAATGCCGACAATGTAGGCGGGATATGGATAACCAGGCCTGCCGGCGATTCCCCGAAAGCACGTGCGATCGCCGTTGCGCAGTCATCGGTATTTGGGGTTGGAGATTCGCTATACCGCCTGGGGAGCAGTGATATCCGAAAAGTTGACACAGTGCCTTTCGGTTGTTTCCGCAAAACTGTCTTCGACAGGATCGGCTTGTTTGATGAAGAACTGCTGCGGAACCAGGATGATGAATTTAACGCCCGGATCATAGAAAACGGGGGCTCTATCTACCTGATACCCGGTGTGGCGATTGATTATTACGCCCGTGGCCGTATTTCATCGGCAGTTAAAATGTTTTTTCAGTATGCGTTTTTCAAACCGCTGGTGAACAGGAAACTAAAAAAACCGGCAACCATCCGCCAGTTCATACCTCCGTTGTTCTTCCTGTTTTTATTGTTTGGCTGGCTGGCAGCCTTTATCAGGCCGGAATTCCTGCTCCTGTATTGTTGTGGAGTCGCCCTTTATCTTGTTTCCGATCTTTTCTTTACAATTAAAAGCGCAATGCAGAACGGGAAGGCTTGCCTGCTTTTATATCTGCCCTGGCTGTTTTTCCTGCAGCACATGGCCTATGGTGTTGGATATGTCATCGGGTTCGTTAATTTTGTTTTGATAAAAAAGGCACCGGCCACTATCACGAATTCACGATAATTTATATTCAAACTGATGCCACAGCAAGTTCACCAGAAAGTCTTCCTTATCTCTTGTATCCTCGTGGCTTTCTTCATGCCGGTGGTCCCGAAATTCATTCCGGCTGTCATCGCGCTCATGTTTCTTAACTGGATCACCAGCGGCATATACCTGTCAACAGTTCCCCGGTTATTCAGTGAAAAGTGGAGAATCAGGACGCTGTCCTTTTCGGCGCTTTATTTATTTTATGCGGCCGGGATGCTTTACACGACCAACTATACTTACGGCTGGTTTGATCTGGAGGTGAAACTCTCGCTGCTTGTATTCCCGGTAATTTTTGCCACCAGTGACCTGGAAATATTGACCAGGGCAGGAAGGAAACCTGTTATTGAAGCTTTTGTGGCCGGATGTATTGCAGGGTCGCTGTTGTTTCTGGGACATACCATAATCGTCAACGTTCAGGCGGGCGTCAGGGATTCTTTTTATTATACCAATCTTTCCTGGTATTTCCATCCGAGCTACCTTGCCATGTATTGTGTCTTTGGTCTTAATATCGTCATGATATCCCTTTTCAGGGATTTCTCAAGGCTTGCTCCGGCCAGTCGGACCGGGCTGTTCCTGGTCGCCCTTTACCTGGAGGGTTTTATCTTCCTGCTCAGTTCTAAAGCCGGGCTGGCACTGCTGGCTATCACCGGGGCGTTGTTTGTGGCTTTAATGTGTTTCAAAAAAACCGGGCTGAAACGGGTCGTTCTTGTATCCGCCCTTATGGTGACTGTTTTCGTAGCTTTTGCACTGGTGTTCCCGTTTGCATTTTCAAGGGTTGCCGATACCAGATCTGTCGTAAGCCCGTCCGGCACCGTTCAGACAAATTTCGAAAACGGAAGCGTGGCCAGGGTTGCGCTATGGAAGGTTTCGCTGAAACAGATCAGGGAAAATTTTTTGTTTGGTACAGGAACCGGTGATGTCCAGGATGCATTTCTGAGTGCCTGCCTGCAGGGAAAGCTGATGGTCGTGTATTCGAAAAAGCTGAATTCGCACAATCAGTATTTTCAGACATTTATCACCCTGGGCGTGTTCGGCTTCGGCCTGCTGGTTGCTTCGTTATTGATCCCGGCATGGCAGTCGTTCAGGAAACGAAATTACCTTTATTTCATTTTCCTGGTTATCTTCCTGGTCAATATAATGGTGGAGTCGATGCTTGAAACACAGGCAGGAGTGGTGTTCTATGCGTTTTTTAATGTGTTGCTTTTTTCAGGAGGAGGAGTTGTCTCTTCAAAGGAGAGGTTACAGCCCGAAGAACAGGATGCCACCTTGTCAACATCGTGAAACCCCAAGGCTAAGGTCAAATGAAAAGGATCGCACTTTGCATCGTTTTTCTTTGTTTTTTCCGGGTGCTTTGTGCGCAGGAAATAGAATTGTCGGGAGGTTACGGATATGGCAGCTGGAAGCAATTCAGCCATAATTTCGGAGGCACCCTCGGCTATGATTTGTTTCTGAAACCCAGGCACAGGATCGGGGTCAGCTTTTCATTCGGGGTTTCCACCGTTCCATACAACGACACATACATCTCCCTGGCTACAGGAAGAGCAGTGAATCGCGCGAAGGTTACCCCATACAACTCGCACGCAGCCCTGCGGGTGAGTTATACCTGGAGCATGGTTAATAAACCCCGGTTTAAATTGAATTTCGGACCTGAAATCGGGTTAAATTCCTTCTGGATCCGGGAGACGGCCGACGGTGCTGCAAATGGTAACACTCCGGGAGGCAAGGTTACCTTTGAAGGTTCAAAAATGAACCGGTGGGGTAGCGGCCTTTTGATTGAGGCCGAGTTGAAACAGGTGATCCAAAAGAACACGGCACTCTTTTTTTCCATCCTTCCCGAAATAACCGGATATGAAATATCCGGACAAAAAGGATCCAACTCCCCGGCCACAATCGGGTGGCTGAATCTGAACGTCGGGATCAGGTATTCCCTGAGCCACCCGAAAAAAAGGTAATTCAGAAGGAATCAATAATTTTACTCGTTAATAATTGTCCTATGGCAACAGATAAAAAACCGGATAAGGAGACCCTCAGGGAATGGCACGACGATCCTTCAAACTGGAAACTGGGGGTCTTTTATTACAACCCCAGGGACAAGCGGATTTTTCCTCCTAAAAGGATCCCAGGTTTGGGCTGGACAGTGAACTTTGCCAACCCGGTCTCCTATCTTACTTTGGCAGGACTCATCCTTTTTTTCGTCCTTTTCTTCAACTATATCCAGGGTCAATGATACTTTTGCATGCAACAACCAGTATCTGCCTGACAAGGATCAGTTTTTAATGAATTTTTCCATCATCACTGTGTTGTCTCCGGTCATTCTGATAAAGTATATTCCCAGGGGCAGGTAGTCAGTTTGCACGGACGTTCTGGGCGGGGTGATCTTTTGCCGGATAAGTTCACGGCCATCAGCACTCAAAACTGCCAGGTTGCTGAAGCCGGTTGTTTCAATGGTAATTTTGTCTTTTGCCGGGTTAGGATAAAAATGAAACCCAGGATGGTGCAGATCATTGATGCCGAAATAAATAGAATCATATTTCATCACCGTGGCTTTCCCTCCCCCCAGCCCATCCATAAAGGCTACATAGGC
>JBAXFZ010000071.1:0-13155 GCA_037139685.1 Bacteroidota bacterium | reverse complement strand
GAGGAGCCGGGGTCAAGGATTTCGCATACAGAATTGCAATATCCCGAATCATCGAAGGGAGGAAGCTCGCGCCTGCTCCGTCCGCGCATTACATCACAGGGATTGGCGCATTTTTCAACGAGGATCCTGACCTGTGCCGGTTTCGGTATGAACCGTGATTTAAAGGGGGTAACCTTCAGGATTATTTCCCCGGTTGAATTGCTGTTTTCGCGGATGATAGTGGTTATACAGGTCATACCAACTCCCCTCCCTGGGTCGATCATGATCCCTGCCGATATGCCTGCCAGTTCCCAGGAGACTGAATCAGGTGCAACATCGGTTTCAAATGGGATCAGCGCCCTCCTGAATTTCAGTTGTTCCTTTGAACAGATTACTTCACACCAGGACCGGTTGATCAACCTGATGGTATCATGATTAACTTTCCCTGCTTCGCGGCCGGGGATGGTCTCCTTCCCCTTACCAGCAAGAGCTGGGATTTTATCATGGCTTTGTTGCTGTGAACAACTGATGCTGAAAATAATGCATAAAAAAAGGAGACTGGCGAAGACCGGCCGGGCACTATTGTGAAACAGCTTCATATCCTGACATTTTTAATGCTCACGTTCATAAATAAGGTCGCCCGGCGATCTCCTCACCAGCAGCATTACCGTGACCAAGGTCTTTAACACGGCAACGAAAAGGACTACCAGGATGAACACAGGGAGCCTGAAATTAAAAAGTGAAAAAAAATCCTGGTCCCCGTCAAGGATTAAAATCCTTTTTAATAAATACTTTTCGAAGAGCTCGCCCGAGAGATAGGCAAGCAAAAGCGCGATGGCAATTGAGACCAGCAATATCTTCATTACAACATAGATATAAATCCAGGTTATTTTCCTCATGCTGGTTCCAAAAGCAAGAAAATTGCCCAGGTTCCGTTTCACCCTGTCAAGATGGTTCTTTAGGACATCCGTAATAAAGATGACTATCGAAAGCAATGCCAGGGTCATAACCAGGATGATAGCCCCCAACGAAATATTCAGCGAATAGAGGTAGTTCTGGCGCTGGATCACCGTCTCCATATTGATTGATATTCCGTACCTGTTCTTAATGTAATCCGAAAATTCCCTCAGCCGGTCAAGCCGGTTGAATTCAACAGCCAGGTAGTCGAAATTGAAAGTCCGTTTCTGGGGCTGATCACCAGAGGTTCGTGGCGGAATCATCTCATTTCGAACCTCGTAAAATTTCCCGAAGTGAACATCCCGGAACTCCTTCATCCGACTCAGAAGTCGCAGGTTATCCCTGAACAGCATCCTGGTAACGGGCAAATTGTTCGGGAAAAAGATCACAAAAAGGGTCTTGTCAAAGCCCTTCAGTGAATCCGGCAGGGGGATCTCATTTGCTATCTTCAGCTCCCTCCTGATCACTCCTTTCAGCCGCTTTGCCGCCCCGGGAATCCGGGTATCTATGAAAAGCCTGGAAAACAGGCAGTCCTCCGGGTAATTTCCCAGCTGCATCATATAAAATGCATCGGTACATAAAAGGTCGGCATGGTTGGGCAACTCCTTCACCACGCCAACGAGAGGTACCGGAACGAATTTTGATCCATACAGGCGGTAGGAAAGACATGTAACCGAGTCATGGTGAAATCCAAGTCTTTTGAGAAAGGAGCCGGTCACAACAAAACCGAATGGCTCCTGCCTGAACACAGATGCGGAGTTGTCAGGCCTTACGATGCTGTTATTATTAAACAGGTCATGAATGATGGAACTGCCCGGGTCGGTCGTAATTGCTTTTGGCATTGGCAAACCCGTACAGATCCCTGTCCTGTCGAGGAAAGAGGCTCCAAACTCCTTGGAATAAAATAGATTCCGGACGAAGTACCTGTTTTTTATGTCATCGGCAGACAGGTCGTTTATCAGGCTTTCTGTTGAATCCATGGTTTGTTTGCTGATCTCGATATTGATCCAGTTCGAGAGGGGGTTTCCAGCCAGTTTCTGCTGGTAAATGAGGGCATTGTTGGCAAAACCGATGCAGAGGAAGGTAAGATACAGGATAGCGGAAAGGTAGATGACGGAACGAAAACCCCTCCCGCGGATAGCTGTGAATTCATTTTTTATGACGACCGAGCAAAACCTCAGATATTTTTCCATTGGGTTATATAAAATATAAAAACCAGATCAGGCAAGGGTATTGCGAATCCTTCATCCATCTGTGCTTAACATTGCCTGACTCACCGCCGGGCGGACTTTACAATATTGATTTTATATAATTTGCAAGTGACTGCGGATCATGAAAATTTTCCCACAGGCTACCGTCGTCCCTGTCAAATATATGTTCGGGCCGCAGGACAAAACCAGCTGCTTCCCTATTGACCGATGGAGTCAGGACAATGATCCTGTCGGCTTTTTCAACCGAGAGATCAACATTATGCGAGACGATTATCGCTGTAGCTGACTTTTCAAGGATGACTAACTTAATAAAGTCAAACAGGCTGACTGAGTTGGTGTAATCGAGGTTCCCTGTAGGTTCATCTCCAAAAAGCACATCAAATTCCCTGATAACCGCCCTGGCAAACGACAGCCTTTGTTTTTGGCCTCCTGCAAGCTGACCGGGCAGCAGTTTCAGCAATCCGTTGCCGGAGAGGTTTAAAAAACCGAGGGGGGTTGCCATTTTAAGACCTGCGGTTGCTGTCGCGTACTTTCCCTGTATCAGCCCGGTCACCAGGATGTTCTCCATACAGGTATAATGGGGCATCAGGTAATCGTCCTGGAAAATAAATGAAAAGTATTCACGCCTGATGGCTCCAATCTTTTTGCGGTTGCACCAGATTTGAGCAAGATCTTCAACCCCGGCAGGTGAAAAATAGGAAACAACCCCGGCCCGGATGGTGTTGTTCATCAGCCCGAGTGCCTCCAGCAGCGTTGATTTCCCACTGCCTGACCTGCCCAGGATTACCGTCATCCTGCCCTTCGGAATGGTCAGCTTTTCAATATACAGGACAGGCTTTCCATGAGAAGGATAGCAACACTCAAGCTTTTCTATGTCAAACAGGTCCATTTTCACGGAGATCATCGTTATGGCAATAAACTTACCGGGACCCAGTAATATTTAATGCCGTTAAGATTCCCGGGCTCACTGCTTATATGAAAAAATTCACTGTTGAATTTCTGTTTCAGGAGCTCATTTTTAATTTCAATTTCCTTTAGATACGCATAGGCAGGTTCCAGCACATTTTGCTGACCCTGACATATATCCCTGATTGTAAATCGCTTAACCGGTTCATTGCAATAATAGCCGAAACCCGAGCCGATGATCCTGTTGATGATCTGGCAAATCGTAAGATCAAGGTAGGTATTGTCAATAAGCAGCTGTTGGCCGATAAACCTGCTGATCAGTGTCTGCCAGAGATTGCATATCCTTTCGCAGATGGTGCTTCCGGTTTGGGGCACCAGGAACCCGTCAAGTTGTGTGATCAGGTCATGCAATTCATTTTCAGTCATAATCACCTCACCCTTCCATATATCGGGAGAGTTTTCCTGGTACCTGATCCGCGTAAATCCCTTTTTTAATATCCTCATCGATGAAATATCCCTGGAACAACCAGAGACAATTTTCTCGAGCCCCTGCCTGAAGCGCGTTTCATTAGGCGTCAGGATTATTGTATCAGGGTTATTGGAACAGGCTGCCTCGATCATCCTGTTAACCGTAGAAAGCAACGGGTCGTATGAGGCATGGATATAGTCAAGGATCTGTGGCCCCTTTAATCCCGTGGTGTCGATCTCCGACACCATGGCCAGCAAATAATTTGTTAAAAACCTGCTTTTCCCCGACTGCCGCCATTCTGCCGGGAACTCAGGCAATTCATGCCGCTTTTGATAGAGGATGGCAGATTGCCTGACGATGCTGTCAACCAAGGCATTGAATGTCGGGTTGGATGAAAAATCAAAAGCAAGGAGGTAGCAGTTTTTTTCGGCCAGTTTGCCTGCAATGGAGTTTAAATTATTGTTATGGGTATAGGCCGACTGCTGCGTGTTTATAAGGACGATCAGGTTGGTTTCCCTGTCGTTGAACGATTCCCTCCCGAGAACCTGGTTTAATATATTAAAACAGCTGGTGGGGCCCGGGTACCTGGCAGCCGGTTTATGGTTTATCAGGTAATCCCGGAGGGTTTCATAGCTGGCCTTGTCATTTCGTGCGGCACCAAAGGATGTATAATGATCCGCGGGCTGCGGGTAATAGCAACACCTGTATTCTTTGGTAAACCTCGAATATTTGCCATTTAGCTGGTTCACAAAGAAGAGTGAATAAAAGTTGGCCAGCGAATCGGGCAGGATAAAGAAGACCTTGAGGTGATATTTGTCTTTTGCAAGTGAGTCGCAGTTGCTTTTACGGCTCCTGAGATACCTTCCTGTCGCCGCAACCTGGAATGTTTTTTTGTCCGACCGGCTGATCCCAAGGAAGGGGAACCTGAAAAAGCCGGCATTTAACTCCGTATTTGTAAAATTGGTTATGAAGCACCTGGTGCCAGGAGAACATTTGCCGCTCCCGATGGTATTTCTCAACATCTGTATGTTGAAGGTGTCTGCTGAATAAAATTTGCGGGGTTGACGTAAAAAAAGGGATCCTGGTTCCTCCCAGAAGGGTTCGATATTGACTGCCTGATTATTCAGGAAGACATCTAGTTCGCTGGCAGTTGAAAACACCTTTGCATTCCCGAAGATGGTATCACAACGGCGCTGCCTGACTGCCTCCCCTTCAAAATTGGGCTCAAAGCATAACCGGTTGTTGTAATCAAACACCCTGTAACTATCGACCCACCCGATGATCTGATCACCGAAGGGCCGACTGGTCTCAAATTTATAGTCGCGCCCCAGCAGGTACCTGTTATTTTCACGCTGGTAGATAAAGTAAATGGAATAGAGCGGTAAAAAGCGCGGCAGTATATTCCCGTTTTCATCCATGTAATTCTGCATATTCCTGGCATAGGGATCGGTATAAACCGGTATGCGTGATTCGTCCAGCAATCCTTTGCAGATACTGTCAATAAGGCCCTGGGAATTTAAAACCACGCATTTTCTGTGTATCAGGGCATCGGATGTGAATTCGGCCGAGAAATGGAACAGGAACTCCGTTTTGGACCGGAACCCCTTGTCCTTAGGGTTCAATATCGTCAGTTTATTAACCCCTGTTCCTGAATAAATATGAAACTGGGCGAGATTTTCCCCGACAACATAATATTTCCGGCCAAAATCATCCCCCCGGTTGGCATAGACCACCCATGGCACCTGCCTGCCGCTGGCAGCGCCGCCCTGCGTGCTGATTACCTGGTCAATCTGCACCTGTTTCCCCGGGTTCAGCAAACATCCGGGCTGCTTCAGGGCATTTTTCTGACCTGAAACTGCAGCTGAAAAGAAGCAGCATATCAACAAAACCAGATAAAATGGCTGTTGGGTCATATGAAAAATTTTACCGGCTGAAGATGTTGCCGATGATCAGTTTTACACCGAGTGAATTCAGTTTTGACACCCTGAGAGTCTGCAGGAAGCTCTTTGACTCTGTTTCCGGACAGAGAGGATAATCGCCTTTTCCCGGTTTCCCAGTGAGACCGGTCAGGCCAAGTGTCACACAGGGTTCAATGCCGATCAGGAGGTTTTTCACCCTTGCTTCAACACCAGCGGCAAAAATTGCCGAAAGGCCGGCAGTCGCCAGGGTAACTGATGAGAAGGTTGAAAACTCCCTGTTCCTGAAAAAACCATACTGTGCCTCATCCATCTCATGCAGCTCGTCCAGGTAGAACCATTTTTTCTCATTTTCCGGCAGGGAACTTTCATTCAGTAAAATACATTTTCCCCCGCCGGTATGCGACAAAGTGTAATTCGCCCGGGAGGTCGCAGAGAAGAAGCTAACCTGAAGGCCCGCTTTCAGATATACCCTGTGAACCGGGTACCATTTCAGGGCAACAGGGATGGAGATGCCGCTGATTTTAATCTCTTCGATGATTTGGGGCGACCTGTCAAACACGCTGATTTCAAATGGATTTACCTCCGGGTCAATTACCTGGCGGGAGGATAAAACATAATCGCTGATCCTTGCCTTATAATTATCTGCCGTATATAATAACCCGGCACTCACCAGGATGCCATCCGCTTTTTTCCGGTTTATCCTCAGGTCAACCGAAACACCTATGCAATATCCCGGCCCGGATGTGAGGGAATAACCGGAAGAAAATCCGGGATTGACAGATGTGACCGGTTCAGCGAACAGGCTGCCGCCTATCTTGTTGTAATAGCTGTAACACCCTTCAAAGTTCAGGCTTCTGACCCTGGCAAGCCGTGTATCCTCCGTAATGTTCTGGATCAGCGCAGTGTCGTGCCTGATGTTAAAAAGAATCCGCAGGTTCATGCATGTTTTATTCAACCTGAAGCGGCCGGGGTCATTATCTTCAGGAAGGTATATTGTTTTGCGCATATAGGCCAGGGCTGTATTTGTGCGGTCATTCAGGGAGTGTCGATGTTTCCCGTAGGTTATCACGGGTTTTTTACCGCTGTATTGGAGCTGAATGCTGTCAATGTATTCGTCGAGGGTTAAAAGATAGGGGCTCCTCCCCTGCCTGGTTCTAAATAGGTCCCAGAAGAGGTTTGCATCCATTTCAAAGAGGTTCCTGAAAGAGGCAATGGTGGTTTCGTCAATAAAAGTACTTCCCGACCTGCCAAGTGCCGAGTAATCCTGGTAGTCCTGAAGGGCTTTTTCAATTGCCCTGTTCCGGGGATCGGTCTGGGCAAGTATTTGAACATTCATATATACCAGCGGGATCAACACGGTCACCAGAAATTTCAGAGCCTTCATGTTGCCTCCTATAGTTTAATGACCTTCGCTGCATAACAGCCTCCCGACCCATCGGAATAAACAAGATTGTACAGCCCGCTGCCAAAGAGGGTGAGGTCGATTTGGAAATCACAGGCAGTTATCTCCATATCCTTTACGAGCGCCCCGAAGGAATTAAAGATGTAAAGATGCCCATGGAGCTGCATGGGAGAATTTGTCCGGAGCTGGATCCTGTCAGTGGCCGGGTTGGGAAAGATCACAAGGCTCCTTGCCGATAATTCACCGGCGGAGGCAGGGTAATGAAAGCAAAACGGGTCGGACCTGTTACAGCAGGCATCCAGGCAGGTCTGTACCGTATAGCAGTTCCTGTTGTTCGTATCAGCCGGATAATAGCGTTTGGTGGCACCCTGTATCACAACATTATCGTTGTACCACTGGTAGGAATTTACTGCCGAATCGCTGCAGACAAGCAGGTTATGTCCAAAAAGCCATATTCCGGGCGGATCCGGCGCCGGCGTATCCAGCACATGAACATCTCTTACTGCTGATCCCATGCACCCCTGGTTATCTTCAACCTGTACGGTCAGTGAACCATTCCCGGCCCGGGGCCCCCAGTCGACGGTTACTTGCCTCAGGCTGCTGTCCCCGGCAATTTTTCCGTTCATGGCCACCCACCTGTATTTTTCCAACACCTCGAAAACATAATAATGAACCCGGCTGTTTTTACAGATGTCATCCGTGATGCTAAGTGTATCGTATTCATTCCTGATGGTGGCAACAGACGGCTGGTTCACCCGGATAAAGAAACCGGCTGACGGAATTCCGGGATACATACAGATATCGTTCATTCCATAAACGGTTAATGCGCCTGAGCTGAAAGACGGATCGAAAAATAAAGTTATCACCGGCGCGGTTGTCATACTGTCGGCCATGGCCGACCCGGAAAAGCTCCAGAAATAGGCGGTGGCATGTTCAACCGGGGCAACACTGTATTGCTGCGCAGTACCCCTGCATACTGCGTCCGCTCCGCTTATGCTGCCTGCAGGTGAGACCGTGTCGGCAACCATTATATTGAAAGAGCATACTTTAATTGTATCAGCTCCCGTCGTGAACCCATGGTAAACCATGTTCGCCCCGGTATTTGCCGCAACCGGGTTAAACTGGTCACCGAGAATTGCCGCAGAACCGTAATAAATGCCACCGGCCGGCTGGCATAAAAGATTAAGATTAAATGGATCTCCCTTTTTACAAACCGTGGAATCCCTGCACACGGTGTCAGCCGAGGTCCGATACAGGGAGCATGATGGCTTTGACGCCGGAGATGCGGCTACAGAAAAACCTGTTATAAGGATGATCGCCGTTAGCAACTGGTTATTCATACGACCTCCCTGCCGGGATATCTATTTGATGAAAGATTTCGGGAACCTGACCCCGACATGTCTGGATGAGACGGCCCCATCCCGGTTCAATACATCTTTTCGGTTCGCCACAATGGCCCATGAAAAACTGATATCCGACTTCCCCCCCTCCTGTTCGACAACATCGAAACCCGTAACCGATTTATTCGTGACGAAAACACCCCTGCATGCACCCTCAGGCTGGATAAAGACCCTGAGCGGGTGATCCGTCGTGGATATTATATTCTCCGAAAAGAGGGGATCGATCTCTATATGACAAAAACCCTCGTGCAGTTTTCCTGCGCCATAGTCGTTCATCAGGATTTCAGGAGCAACCTGCCCGAACATGTCGACATTACCACCCGAAGGCGATGAAACGCACATGCTTGTGTAACCAACCCCGTAAATTGTTTTTGCAGTGCCGTTCAGATACCCGCCAACGTAGGCATAGGAGCTCTCCACATCGCTTTTTTTTGTATAAAAATATCCCCCGAACCTTCCCCCGGTAGCATTGTAAACCGCCTCACCATAAACGCCGAAATTTGACCCCTTGAATGCTCCTCCTGAAGGGGTTGACTGATCAAAGGATGAAGTGCCCTGCCCGTATGAAATGATCCCGGTTCCCGATCCATTTGTATTTGAGGCATTAATGGCGGCACCGGCCGAAGAAAGCGAAACAGAACAATTGCCTCCCGATGCAACCTGGAACTGGCTGGATGACCCGATGCTGAATGAAGCCAGGGGATTGGCAGTCAAGATTCCCAGGCGATTGCTGGTGTTATCCCAAAAGAGGGATGAATTTTTTTGCTGTATCCCGTTTCCGTCGAAAAACAGGACGCTCCCCGTGGTTCCGTGGATCCGTGAATAATCGGCGCTTGAAAGGTACCCGTTCAGCGTTCCTGATGCCGCCGGCAGTGAAATAGTATTGGTTGCCCGCGTAAGGGGTAAGGTGAACGACAATGCATTCTCCTTTGCGTTGAAAGTACTCCAGTCGCCGCTTGTCAGGTAACCGCTGCCGGCCCCGGAGGCCTGGCTGATGGTCAGGTTTGGAGAAGTACCGCCTGAACTTGAGAGCGGAGATGTTGCCGAAACACTGCCTACCTTGCTGTAAAACACGCCCCAGTCGTAGGCACTGAGGTACCCTGGAGAAATCCATGATGACTGTGGAATCGATATTTCGGGGGTCACCCCGCCCGAACTTACCAGGGGGCTCGCTGCCGTCACCGCCGTTACAGTGCCGTTCCCGGTTCCGAACGGCCCCAGGGTTGTTCCGTTAATATGGGCAAAAAGGCCTGCGGTGGTAGTCCATAAATCGCCGTTAACGGGTACTGAAGGGGCATATCCATGGGGCAGGATGAAACCGGATCCCGAGGACGACGACGACGGTGTTGAAAGCTTTCCCGTAATTGCTGCGGTTCCGTCAATGATGGCATTGCCGGAGAGATGGAACCTGGCACCCGGCGTACTGGTACCGATCCCGACATTCCCTGTGAGAAAATAGATGTCGGATCCTGTCGGTTTCCATTGGCTGTTCACCATCACCCAGTTTCGTGAGGAGGGAGTACCCTGGTTGCAGTAGAACTGCTGGTTATCGGTGCAGAAAACCAGCAAACCGTTGGCCGGGCTTGAAATCGCATCGCGTTCAGCTGCGGTCATGCGAGGGATCAGCACCCCTTTGGCCGAGGAGGTCACATCGAGCATGGCCGACGGGTCAGCGGCGGCATTGCCGGTGTTGATTGAAACCTGTGCGTGCAGTGTAACGGCTTCAAGCAGGATTGCCAAAAGAAATATCACACCATGTTTCATAACGCATAATTTTATTTTTATCCGGTATCTGGATAAACAAAACAGATCCCTTATAAAGACAAAACAGGACAGAACGAAGAACAGGCAGATGGGATGGTCAGGGACGGTGTTCCCTGGTTAACAATGTAAATTTAAGCAGACTCCGCGCTCAAAGCAAATTTTTACTAAAAAAACTTAGGCCGGAAACAGACTGAACTCACAGCCTGTTTCCCCGGGAAAATGAAATGGGGATAGCAGTGCATGTCTTCAGGAAAGATGCCCGCAGAGGTGATGTTGCGCGACGATCATACGCTCTTCAGCCTGTATGCGCAAAACAACAGGTAAACCATGGCAATCAGCAGAACGGCAAGTCCCCCGGTCTGTCCCATTGTATCTGAAACAACTCCCATCAGCGGAGGAATGACCGCACCTCCTGCAACGCCCATGATCATAAGACCGGATATTTCGTTGGCACGTTCCGGCTTCTTTTGAAGCGCAGCAGAAAAAATGATTGAAAATACGTTTGCAACGGCAAAGCCCACAACAAACACGAGGACCAGGATCGCCCACAGGTTGTGCATGGCGAGCATGACCAGCATCCCGGCAATGGCAGCAACCATGCTGATTAGGAAAAACTTCCGCGGTGAAAATTTCACCAGCAGGATGGCGCCGATGAAGGTCCCGGAGGTACGGGCGATAAAATAGAGACTTGTTCCAAGTCCTGCCTGGCCGAGGGGAATTCCGCAGCGTTCCATCAGGTATTTCGGCACGGTGATGTTCAGGCCGACATCGATTCCCACAACACATATGATTCCAAGGAAGAACATCAGGATGGTAATATCCTTCAGTAAAGCGAAACAGCCTGCAAAAGATGAGGTCTTACCCTTAACCGGGGTCTCCTCGATCTGGGTAAAATAGAGCCATAGTGTCGAAACAAGTGTAACAGCGGCAAAAATCGGGAAGAGCATCTTCCAGTTGCCCAGGCTGACCGCGGCAAAACCGGCGATGATGGGGCCAAGGAAGGAGGCAATGGCTTTAATGAACTGGCCCCAGGTCAGGCTGCTCGTCAAACGGTCGCCCCTTACAACATTTGAAAGAAGTGGATTAAGCGAAACCTGCAGGATGGCATTCCCGATTCCAAGCAGGGCAAAAGCAATTAAAACCACCTCGAACCTGTAGGCAGCCAGTGGCACAAGCATGGCCACGAAGGTGATGGCCATACTCAGGACCACTGTCTTTTTCCGCCCGATCGAATTCATCAGCAACCCGGTGGGCACCGAAAACACAGCGAACCAGAGAAAAACCATCATGGGCAGCAGGTTGGCCAGCGAATCGCTCAGACCGAAATCCTGCTTTACATAATTTGTGGAAATGCCGACCACATCGACAAATCCCATGATGAAGAACCCGAAAAGAACCGGGAGCAGGGTAGAAAATGAGTTTTGGTTTTTCATGTTTTTTATAGGTTTACATTTTAGCAACAACCGGTTGTATCCTCTGCCAGAAGGTTTCATCGAGCATTCTGGCACTGCCCGTAATGGCCGCATCTTCCCTGAGCCCGGAAAGGGTGATTTGGATGCGCAAATTCTGCTTTTTCAGTGAATCCTGCAAATAATTCCCAAAAAGATTATAGGCTCCTGAAATATTGCCCCCGATGATCAAAACACCGGCTCCGAACAGGCTTAGCCATGGGGCTGAAAAATTCCCCAGGTTCGTTCCGAACTCTTCAAACAATTCCATCGCACGGGGATCGGTCGCCGCCCGGCCGGCGATCTCTTTAACTCCTTCAGCCCGGATTCCGCATCTAATATAATACTGGTTTACAAACCAGCGGGAGGAAAAGGAATCGTCGGCAATTCTCCCGTTAAATGGCAGGTGCCAGAAACAACCATTGGCCGGCACATGCACGCCCTCCACCACGGGGATCCCGTTTTCCACAAAGGCAGATCCGAATCCTGTTCCCAGGGTGACCGAAACCGAACGGGAAAAGCCCCTGGCCTCTCCCAGCCAGGCCTCTCCGACTGCAAAGGCAGAGGCATCGTTCATGAAACGAAGGGGGCAATCCGGGGGCAGTCCCATGATATCCCTGAGTCGTGTGGCAACATCCACGTTACAAAGATGTTCGTATTTTTCGACTTCAGGGGTGAACCGGGCAATCCCCCCGGCATAATCGAACGGGCCCGGCATTGCGAATCCTATTCCTGCAAGCCGGTTTATTCCGACATGCGACATGGACCCTGACAGTGCTTTCGAAAACACACCCAGGATCGCCTCTGCAGGCGCCCTGTTATCAACGGCCAGAAAGGAACGACTTCCGGGGACAATTGCCCCCTTTTCCAGGTCGATCATCGCACAGCTGATATGACTTCCACCTATATCGGTGCCGATGGCAAATTTCCTGCTCATTGAAAATGAATAAGATTTGAAATTGGAATATATGCTTTGATTGTTGCGATTTCCCTTCCCGCCGACGCTCCGTGGGGACAGATTGTATATTCCTTCACTGCGGCAGGTATGATAAACGTTTCGGCATAATGAACCACGAACGGCTCAAAATGGCTGCCCGGACTTTCCACCACAGCCTCCTCTCCCTCCACCAGGTTCAACACATTTACACTGCCGTTGGTTTGATGGAAAACCTTCACTGAAAACCAGTGGCGGCGGGTCTCAATAAACTCCAGCGGATGCAGGCCGGTCCTCTCCTCCCTCCAGCCTTCGCCCGAGGCTATGGGTTCGATCTGGTTTATCAGTTCCTCCTTTACAAAAGCCGTATCGCGCTCCCACCTGATGACCCGGGAGGCATGGTCAATGTTGATCGGTCGCGGTTTCCCGTCAAGCCCCATGCGGTTCCAGTCCCACATTTTAAAAGTGAAAATAAAGGGTGTTGCACTGATTTCAAGCACCATGGCGTTCGCCCCCGAGCAATGAACGGTTCCTGCGGGGATCAGGAAATGGTCGTGTTTGCGTGCAGGGAACCTGTTTACAAAAGAGCCGGCATCAAAGGGTTCACCTCCCTGCTGCGCAGTCATGAGGGATTCGATCATCTTTACAGGGTCGGTACCGCTCTTCGTCCCGAGGAAGACAGTCGCATCCTCCCCTGCATCAAGCAGGTAGTAGCTCTCATCCTGGGTGTATTTCATGCCGAATTGGTCGCGGATATAAGCTGTTA